>JANNBX010000178.1:0-3594 GCA_031385945.1 Methylophilaceae bacterium
CGCGGGTTGTTTGGTTTAAAGTGGCTACTGTTTCGGTGATATTTTGAATGGTGAGTTCGGCGTGTTCGTAGTCTAAGTCTTTGGCTATCCAAGTTAAAACTGCATATTTAGCTTGTTTTAATTTATCTGCCACTAGTTGTAAATCGCTGACTTTGATGCCAGCTACAAACTCTGCTTTCAGCTTTTTGCCTAATACTAAAGCGCGCAAAACGGTTGTTACTTCGGGCAAATCAATTGCTCTGCAAGCCAATAGCGATGGGTGCCTGTTGAGCGGCGAAATACCTGCTTGTGGGGCGATATTTTCGCCAATATAAATGATTTCACGGGCGTCTGCATCAGTAAATAGCGCATCTTGCTGTTTATCTTTTAGCCACACAAAACGCTCAAAAAATCGCGGGTTGTGCGACACAATATCTGTACCTATGCACACAATCACATCTGCGCGATTTTTGACTTCAGTGAGTGTGGTGGTTTGCCAGCCAGTGCTTTGCAGTACGTTTAAATTGCGTTGCATGCTATTTGCATTGATATGCTTGAGCGTACCATTCGTTTTTTCAGCTAAATTGAAAACTGCTCTAAATCCTTTGATATCGGTACTTAACCCAGAAAAAAACGGCTTTTTCGCAGATTTTAGCAACTTAGCCGCGTGTGCAAGTGCATCTTCAATATTGACTTGTTTACCTTGAATACTTGCATTTAAGTTTGTGGTTGGTTGCTCAAAAAATGCAACTGCTTTTGCACAGTTATTAGCGATGACTTTAACATTAGGCTGTGTTTCAACCACAATATTGTCACAGATTAGGCCGCACGCGGGGCAGGTAACGTGTTGTTGCATAGCTGTTTAGTTTTTACGCAATAGTGAAAATGCCATGCCAAATAATACCAGCACACCTAAGCCAAGACCCGCCCATAAGTAATAGGGTTTGTAGCTACTTTCTAACTCGCTAACTTGCCACATGGGTGCGCTGCTTTTAGTATCTGCAAGCTTTAAAGTAGCAATTGGTAATTGCGTAATTTTATCGGCAGTTGCCTCAGGCATTAAGTGGCTTAACGCAAAGTGTGATGGTTTAGTGTTTGCTGAATCCTCACCTACTGTTAAGCTAAAAGGTGAGTCCCCGCGTGCGTTCCAAACAATCATGTGTGGTGAAAACTTGAGGGATACTTGCGGGTTTTCAGCACCAACTCCACCGCCAGCCGCATTAAATTGCAAGCGCCAATAACGCGCAGTGAGTGGCGAAAAGGTCACATCTGGGCTATTTAATGCCTGACCTGCTTGGTTAAATTGAAAGGCATTTCCTGTAGTAACATGCTGCCATGGGTCAGTTATTTTGTTGCGGGTAACGATGGTGAAAGAAACTACAGTATTGGCCTCTGGCAGCTTGATGCTCAGGGCGTGAGCTGGGTAGCGGCCTGTGGCTTCAAACTCAATATTGGTTTGGGCAGTTTTCGACTCTTCACTGCGGCTTAAAAATGTGAGTGCACTTTCTAGCTCAATGGGTTTGGCAGTGACGCCCTCATCAATTTCGGCGGTAATACCAGTTAACACCAAGTCTGCTGATTTTGTAATGGTAATTTTTAGATACTTTTCGCCAATATCATTAAACTCTAGGCTATCTTTTAAAATACTGTTGGCCACATTGCTTGTTTTAAGCAGGTTGCCAGTATTGCGAATCTGCCATGTTTGTAGATCATCGCTGCTGGCAATTTCAATATTGACTAACTTGTCTTCAGCGCCATCCCAATTGAACTTAAGTTTATGAATAATTTCATGTTTTTCTTTTAATGCAATCAGGTAAATCTGTTTATCCTGTTGAATATTTTGCGCATTATCTTCAATGGTAATGTTCGATGCACTACCATTTTTTTCAATCTTGAGCCGTAAGCTAGCACCATTTTTTAGTGCATCTTCGCTAATTGTTACAAACTTTAGCGGCTCAATTTTAACAGTACTTTTACTTGGCAAGCTGATAAAGGCATGTGGCACTAATGTATTTTTGCCATTAAAAACATGTAAATCAGCCAAATCACTATGGCGTGTATATTGATAAACTTCTGCAGGTAAGGTGCTTTGATAAAATGGTTGTTGTGAGGCCGCATCTAATGAAAATGTTGCTGCTTGTGCATTAAAGCCCAACAAACCCAATAAAATTAACGTTTTTTTCATGCAGTTTTCTCAAGTTGTGTTTGGGCAGGTGGCAAAGGTGCAAAATAGCCCATCACCAGAAGTAATAGCCCAGCGCCGATAAATGACACGATACGCTCTACCGTGCCACGTGCGCTTAAATCTAGCATGAATAATTTTAACACCACTAGCGCCATCAATGCCGCGCCGATGATCCATAACAGTCTATTGCCGCGTTTGTTTGCGAATAGCATTAACGCAAGCGAAGTGATGCTCCACAGTAAAGTAAACGCAACTTGTACGAGATCATTCGTGAAAATAGACGACCATTCATAAGGCGTGCCAGCAAAGTGGTGCAGGCTGCGTAGCAATACACCATTTAGTAACATAAAGCTGAGTAGCGCTACAACTGCAGGCATCAGGCTGCTTAAGTGTTGCGAAATACTTGAATTAGTCATATTGCGCTGCCAAATCAGGCAGATAAGCATAATGCCTACTAGGCATATGTCTAGCGGGTTGAGCAATGGCAAATAAGCAAGTGGTGGGGCAGCGCCGTCTGAGCCTAAACTCATACTGATATACCAGCCGAGTAAAAATATTACTAAAGGCACCAAGCCCCACCAAACCCACGCACGACGTTTTGCAAGGCTAGTTTTTGCTGCCGTTTGTTTTTGCCAAAACAGTACTAAGCTAATGACCAGCATAGGCACTATCGCTAAACCAATTAGCTGCCACACACCTGATTCAGTAACCCAATGACGGAACCAGTGCATCCATTCCATCACTAGTAGTATCGTTACAAACCAGATGATGGGCGCGCGTAAGAGTGATGTTTTTTTGGTGGGATCACCTTGATAAAGCATCAAGCCGTAAATGGCGAAGGTGCCGAGCCAAACAATTAAGCCAACGTCTGTGCTGGGTGGGCGGTTTCCGAATAGAAAGCCGACCATTTCGACTAATACAAAGATAAATAGGCTAGGCAGCAACAAAAACGCAACACTATTGAGCCCTGGCCAATTTGCAGGCTTGGCTACTTGGCTTAGCGCTAAACTTGTTAGCGCGGTAAAGCCCAAGAATAGATGCCAAATATAATGATCGCCACTGAGTACCAACGCATTGATACCCGCAAGACCTGAGCCCATCCACCAAAGCCAAGCGTAAAAAGCTAACGGCGTTGCAAAGTCTTTTAACCAGCCTGCTGATGCTTGGTATTGATGTAGTAACCAGCCGCAAGCCCAAGCGGATAGTGCAATAAATGCTGCACCTAAAAACATGTTTTGATGATCAATTGCGCCTAATAAGCCATAGCCTTCGACAAAAGCAATCGCGCCAAATACTTGCAAGCCTAAGCCTGCCAAGCGCGGTAGCCACTGGTTTTGCCGCAAGCCAGCCCACAATAATGCTACGCCCTCAACTGCCCAAGCGGCAGATGTCCAGCGGCCATCAAGAGACAGTGGTATGGCAAGTGTGGC
>JANNBX010000181.1:0-12058 GCA_031385945.1 Methylophilaceae bacterium
TTGATAGTTGCTATGAGCGCCGAGGCTAAAACTTTGCCAACCATCACGCGAAACGTTTACACCAAAACGCGCCATTAAATTCAAAGTAATTTCAATATAGGGCTTAGAAATTAACTCGCCAACCACATCAATGGTTGCGGCTTGTTTAGTGAGTGGTAGCGCCATCAGTAGTGCAGTTAAAAACTGGCTAGATACATCACCACGAATTTGAATAGGTTTGCTTAAATCTAACTTTGCAGGTGAAATTTTTAATGGCGGAAAGCCCTTGTTTTGCAAGTATTCGATATTGGCACCTGCTTGATTGAGCGCATCGACAAGATCGCCAATAGGCCGCTCGTGCATGCGCGGCACGCCTGATAGCGTGTAGTGACCATTAGAAAAAGCCAGTGCAGCAGTGAGTGGGCGAAACGCTGTGCCTGCATTACCTAGAAACAAATCAGCTTGTTTAACGCTGAATTCACCACCGTTACCAATCACTTCATAATCGTGCTCACCGACTTTAGTGATACTAACGCCTAGTGTTTGCAAGGCTTCTAGCATACGGTCTGTATCGTCTGAGGCTAGGCAATCGCGTATTTGCGTTGTGCCGTGACTTAAGGCCGCTAGTAGCAAAGTACGATTTGAAATGCTTTTAGAGCCTGGCAGTTTGATGGTGCCACTTGCGGTTGTGATGGCGGGTAGGGTGAGTGATTCCATGAAGCTTTTGTATTTGCAATAAAAGCCAAATTTTAAACGATTATTGACGATTCACTAAATTAACTTACCGTATGAAGTGAATCGCCAAATCGGCTAACAATGTATTCAATTATTGGGCATTACAAGGTGACCCCCAGCAACTTTCGCTTTGCACCACTTGGTTTTGTTCCATGCTATAGCATTCGCAGCTACGTTTTTCTAATAGCTTACGATTAAGCACTGTAATGTGACCGCGACTATATTTGATCGCACCTGCGTCTTGTAATTTAAGTGCCGCTTCAGTTACGCTTTCGCGGCGCACACCTAGCATGTTTGCGATGGTTTCTTGCGTCATCATAATGTCGTTGCTACTTAGTCTATCTAGGCTCAATAGCAAGCGACGGCTGAGTTGTTGATCAACCGAATGATGGCGATTACACACCGCAGTTTGAGCGACTTGAGTAAACATGGCTTGCGAATAACGTAACAACATCGTCAACATGGTGTTTGAATTGTTAATCAATTTTTTGGCTAACTGGGCACGTAATCGGTAGCCATGCCCAGCGCTATTGACCTGTGCTTGGTTAATAGCTTTAGTGCCTGACATAAATAACGACACACCAACTACGCCGTCGTTACCAACAACTGCTAGCTCAGAAGAGGAGCCCATCTCTGTTAAATATTGGAGCGACACAATCGCTGTGGTAGGGAAAAACATATAGCTGGGCGTTTCGCCTGATTCGTACAATATTTCATTCCTTGCTACATAAACCAACTCTAAATCGGCTTCAAAGCTTTGTAACTCAGCCTCACTAAGGGACGCTAATAAATGATTTTGGCGTGGGTTTGCAGTGCTAGCAGTGCGTAAATTAGCAGGTTTATAGCTAGTTCCATGGTTAATATTAACCACATTAGCGGCTTGAGTTGCGCCAATATTGGCAATATCAAAGCTGGTGAGATCAAAACTAGCTAAATCAAATTTACTAACTGAGTGAGATAAGACTTGCATCTGAAACCCCTTTCAAAATATGAGGTTTCATCATGCTAGGTTGTGGGTTTGCGTGTTATCAGTAAACCGCTAATTTTGCTGTGAGATTTGTCCTACTGATGTGGTTTGTGGTGCGGTTTTAAGTAGCTTAAGCTTTTTAGCATCAAGTTTTTCGCGTCATCTACATACGTAAAAACAGATGGAATAATCAGCAAACTCAAAAACGTAGAAGTCATCAAGCCACCAATCACGGCTACCGCCATTGGTGACCTAAAGGACGTGTCACCAGCACTCCATCCAGCGGCAATTGGCAGCATGCCGGCACCCATAGCAATGGTGGTCATTACAATTGGGCGTGCGCGTTTGTGGCAGGCGTCTAGCAGTGCATCTATGCGTGGTTTGCCGTCTTGGCGCGATACGATAGCGTATTCAACTAGCAAAATTGAGTTCTTGGTAGCGATACCCATCAGCATGACTAAACCGATTAAAGATGGCATAGAGAAGCTTTTACCCGCAACGAGTAAGCCCACAAACGCGCCACCAAGCGCTAATGGCAGGGCAACTAAAATAGTGATTGGTTGTAAAAAGTCTTTAAAAAGTAATACGAGAACAATGTAAATACAAAGTACGCCCGTGAGCATGGCTATGCCAAAGCTTGCGAATAACTCGTTCATCACTTCGGCGTCGCCAATCTCAATTTGTTTGACCCCAGCAGGCAGGTTTTGCAGGCTGGGTAGTTTTGCGACTGCTGCGGTTAATTCACCAAGTGGCTTGCCAGAAAGCTCAACTTTGATTTGAATATTACGTGCACGGTCGTAGCGGTCTATCACCGCTGGGCCGCCTGCAAGGCTTAGGGTAGCGACTTGGGCTAGCATGACAGGGCCTCTTGCCCCCGGTACACTTAGCCGCTCTAAAATACTTTCATCTCTTTTTGCTGACTCTTCAAGCTTGACCACTACAGGGATTTGTCGCTGCGCTAAATTGAGCTTAGGTAAGGCAAAGTCGTAATCGCCGCTGGTGGCAATACGTAGCGTTTCACTAATACTTTGCGTGGTAACGCCTAAATCAGCCGCGCGGCTAAAATCGGGCGTGGCAATGAGCTCTGGGCGAATTAAAGTGGCGGTTGAGGCAATATTACCAATGCCTGGAATAGTGCGTAAATCGCGCGTGACGGCTTCAGCTGCCGTTTGTAAAGAGCGGCTATCTTCACCGCTTAGCAACAGCACATATTTTTCACCATTGCCGCCCAAACCAACTTCTGAGCGCACGCCTGCTAGTGTTTTCATGGCTGCACGAATCTCTGTTTCAATGGTTTGTTTCACAGGGCGCTGGTCACGTGGCGTTAAGGTTACGGTGAGTGTGGCTTTGCGCGTTTCAGCCGCGCCACCGTTTACAAAGGGGTCTGAGCCTGCGCTACCGCCGCCTATTGCCGTATAAACAGATTTAATATGGTCAACTTTAGTGAGCATTTGTCGGGCGCTTTCAGCTGCGAGTTTAGTTTGGCTGAGCGTTGAGCCAGGTGGCAGCTCTAAATTGACCTGCGTTTGTGAGCTATCATCAGCTGGGATAAAGCCAGTAGGCAATAGCGGAATCAGCATAATAGAGCCGATAAAAAATGCGACTGCGGCCAAAACTGTGATTAAACGATGATGCAGACACCAGCTTGAAAGCCGCATGTAAAAGTGCATAATCCTGCCGTCTTCCGATTTTTTATCATCGTGTTTTAACAAATAAGCCGACATCATGGGCGTTAAAACCCTTGCCACAACTAATGAAGCGAAAATCGCAAAAGCGGCTGTCCAGCCAAATTGCTTAAAGAATTTGCCAGGAATGCCACTCATAAAAGCGGTGGGTAAAAATACGGCAATCAATGTGAACGTAGTAGCAACTACAGCCAAGCCAATTTCATCAGCTGCTTCCATTGCCGCTTGGTAGGGCGTTTTGCCCATGCGCAAATGGCGGACGATATTTTCTACTTCTACAATTGCATCGTCTACTAAAATGCCGATGACCAAAGATAGCGCCAATAACGTCACAATATTGATTGAGAAATCAAATTTCGCCATGCCGATAAAGGCAGGAATCACAGATAAAGGGAGGGCAACGGCGCAAATTAGGGTTGCACGCCAATCACGTAAGAAAATAAAAACCACTAAAACCGCTAGTAAACCACCCTCAATCAGCATGGTTAATGAGGCTTCGTACTCCTCAATTACCGGTTCAACAAAGTTGAATGCTTCAGTGATTACCAAATCTGGGTGAGCTGCTTTAAGCTCTGCTAATGCTTTTAATGTGCCCGCACCAACTTCAATTTCACTTGCGCCTTTGCTACGTGCTACTTCAAATCCAACAACTGGTTTGCCATCTAGCAAGGCCGCCGATACTGGCTCTGCGAAGGTGTCTTGTATGCTGGCAACATCGCTGAGTTTGATTTTTCGCCCATCATTGAGCGTTAATTCAATTTTAGAAAAGCCTTCAACGGATTGCACAGTGCCTAATGTGCGTATGGGTTGATCAGAGTTACCCAACTTAGCCGCGCCGCCAGCTGATTCTAATTGTGTGGCTTTTAGCTGGCGTGAAATTTCAGCAGCCGTAGCGTTTAAAGCTTGTAGTTTGGCTGGGTCAAGTGCAATCGCGATTTGCCGATTCACCCCACCCACACGGCTCACATGGCCAACGCCTTTAACACTAAGTAGTTTTTTGGTAATGTCGTTATCTACAAACCAAGACAGCGCTTCATCATCTAAATTGGCTGACGTGATGGTAAACGCTAATATCGGCGTGCCAGCTACGTTTAACTTGCTAATTTCGGGGTCGCGTAAATCGCTCGGTAAATCCGCCCGAATCTGCGAAACCGCAGAGCGCACATCGTCCACTGCCTCTTGCACTGGTTTTTCTAGACGGAATTCAGCGGTGATTGTCACCACGCCATCTTGAATTTTGGTGTAAATATGTTTCAAGCCCTGCAATGAAGCAATGGAATTTTCAATTTTACGCGCGACTTCATTTTCAAGCTGGTTAGGCGAGGCGCCCGCTAGGCTTGCGGTGATATTGATGGTGGGTAAATCTAGGTCAGGAAAGTTTTGCACTTTCATTAAGTTGTAGCTCAGCATGCCCGCAAACGAAAGCATGACAAACAGCATAATCGCTGGAATAGGGTTTTTAATGCACCAGCTGGAGACGTTCATCGTTAATTGCCAGCTGATACGCTAACCGTATCTCCATCTGACAAAAACGCAGCGCCAGTAGCAACCAAGCGCTGATTAGCGCTTAGGCCTTCAGTGATTTCAATCACATTGTCGAAACGCCGACCAATTTGTACTTTGGTTTGAATCACTTTTACTTGAAATAGTCCATTAGGTTTTGCAGTGTCTAGCTTTAAATCAGCTGACTGATTATCGCGCGCCAATACAAATACAAACTGAAAACCATCACGTAATACCAGTGCTTGCTGGGGTATCACGAGTGCACTTAAATTACCAATATTAAAGCTACCCTTTGCATACATACCCGCTTTTACCCCGCTGGTGCTAGGCAAATCAACGTAGACTAATGCATTGCGAGTTTGCGCATCTATCGTTGGCGCTAGTGTGCGCACGCGTCCAATGACTTCGGCGCCATTTGCATCTGTAATTGTAGCCGTTTCGCCAACTTTGAGCCGAGCTAAATCAGCTGAGGTGACCTCTGCGCGCCATTCTAAGCGGCTTTGGCGTATTAACTTAAATAACTCAACACCTGCACTCGCTACTTGTCCCACGCTTGCTGTTCGGCTAGAGATAATGCCATGATCAGGTGCTAATAATCGTGTGTAATTGAGCTGAATACGCTGGCTATTCATATTGGCTTTTGCAATATCTACGCGGGCTGCAGCCACATTCTCGGTAGATAATAATTGATCAATTTCTTGTTGTGACAACGCTCCTGTAGCCGTTAAATCGCGCGCACGTTGGCCGTTTAATTGCGCTACTTTGAGCTGTGCTTCTGCCTCTTTTAGGCTGGCAGCGGTTTGTGCTAGGCTTGCCTGTAAGGTTTCACTAGCAAAGCTTGCCAGTATTTGCCCTTTTTTAACAGAATCACCCACATTGACAAACACCTGGTTAATGCGCAAACCGTTCACTTCAGCACCTATTATGGCCTCCTGCCAAGCTGCTACATTGCCATTTGCTGCAATAGTGAGTGGTAATTCGCGCGTTTCAGGATTAACAGTTGTAACAGTTAATGCAGGGCGGGCGCTGTTATCAGGTGTGTTTTGGTTCGCTGAATTTACATTATTTGATAACGATTTATCTGATGATTGCTTAGCCTCAGCAGCGTTATTTTGTTTAGCGACCAACCAAGCAATGGTTGCAAGTAAACAAACAATAATAAAGATGCTTAGTTTGTTTAAGCCCAACTTTTTTAATTGCATGATTCTTTTGCTTTCTGCCAAGCATTACGAGCTGCGCTAGCGCGGTCGAACAAGGCTAATAGTGCATTAGCGTCATTATTGTTGAGTGCTATCTTTATGCGGTTTAACTCAAGCTCATAGGCTGAAATTTCTGTTAATAATGCAGCTTTGTTAGCCAAACTAATATCGCGCCACATTTCTGGGCTGCTACCCGCAATACGGGTAAAGTCTCTAAAACCACTCGCTGCAAACTTAAACAAAGTTTCAGCATTTGGACGGCTTGCCAGCTCGTCAACTAGCGCAAAAGCAAGTAGATGCGGCAAGTGGCTCACACTCGCAAAAATCGCGTCATGCTCCCCTGCACTCATGTGAGAAACAACTCCACCGGCTAGTTGCCACAACTGTGTCACAGTCGTGACGCATGTCTGGTGAGTACTGTGGTTGGGTGTAATGATAATATTTTTGCCAACAAATAAGTCAGCCAAAGCGGCTTCAGGCCCAGTTTTTTCAGCGCCAGCAATCGGGTGAGCAGGCACAAATTGGTTCGCTTTTTCAACTAAAAAATCCAGCGCATATTGCGCAATGTCAGTTTTGGTACTGCCACAATCAGTAACCACCGTGTGGCTTTTTAAATGAGGTTTGATGAGCGCTAAAATGTGAGGTGTTTGTGCAACAGGTGCTGCAATTACAATCACATCTGCTTGCGTAATAGCCAGCTCAATATTGTTTGCAATAGAGTCAATAATGCCTAGATGTATAGCCGTTTGTAAGCTAGTTTGAGAGCGGCCTGCACCGACAATAGTCAGCTGTTTATCGGCCTCTTTTAAGGCTAGCGCTAAAGAGCCACCAATCAAGCCCACACCAAAGATAAGAATATTTTTCAACTAGAATTAACCACTGATTTAATCGCCAAATTGTATCATGGCGAGCTGTATGCGGTAGTTAAAGTGAACTCGCGCCAAACGATATATTGCGCGCATGAGCTTTTCAGCCATTAAAAAGCCCTGCGAAAACAGGGCTTTTTAATAAGCAAAATGATTAGTAATCACTTTTTTATTAGTCATTTGTTGTTAGCAACTTGTTACTCGCAAATTGCATGTTAAGCCAGTAATTACGTTGAGTTAATTGGCTGAGCAAATCGGGCAAGTGCAATTGAGCAGGTGAAATGGCCAAAAACTAATTTGAGCGCTTGATAAATTGGTTTTCACCGTTTGTTTGATAGTCGTTTTCACAGTTGATCTGATAGTTAATGGCATGTTTAATCTCATTTTGGTCTTTCCTATTGTTGGGCAAAAACATTTAGCAATTCATTAGCGTTTACACCGCGCTAAATACAATCAACACTCAAAAGCCAAAGCGCGTTTTTATTGCTGTTAGCCTAGTTCAGATAGCATCTCTGCTAGTTCGCTATGGCGCAGAATTGTAAAATTTCATTGGATAGTAACTAGATATCGCATTCACACGCTACAGTTCGCAATGAATAGCGCCTAATGATTTTACTTAAATGTATTGTCGTATGACTCAATTGATCGAGTTTGAATGTTAACGATGATGAGATTCACGTAAAAGCTTAGGTTTTGTTGGCGCTTTATCTTACATAAAAATCAAAAAAAAGAACTATGTTAAAACATCATTTTCTTAAATGCATACTCTGTTTCTGTAGTTTAATCACGTTGCCACAGCTTGTGGTCGCCCAAATACCACCACGATTTATTATAAATGGTTCATTTGAAGAGGTCATAGACGCAACAGGTAATCTTCTACCTACTAGCGGTTTTGGCGTAAGTTACTGCACAAAAGGTGGCTCTGGGGGGCCGCCAACCACACGTGCTTACGTAGGTGCGGCCGTTCAAGTGCCTGGTGTCAACCCTACACTTCGCATTCAAAGCTGGGAATCAACAGATACGGACACTTCAAATAATTTTTTTGATTGCAAAGATTTACTGCCGCCAAACATTATTTTTAGGCCATTTCAGTTGTTTAACAATGACGACACACTGACGGACGATACACCCTTTGGCAACATGTATGCTGAACTAAATCCAGAACATCAAACACGTATGCACCAGCCTATTTGTACGATAGCAGGTGAGAATATTGCATATACTTTCTATCACGGCTGGCGGGTAGCTAGCCCACCGATACAGCAAGCTAGAGCGTTGCTATGTCCGCCTAATGCAGGGTTTCCAGGCGCTGGATGTATTAACGGCGTAATCAGTACGCGCTTGACCTTTGGCTTTGCTCCCGTGACGGGTATATTTGTCTCTCCTGTCACGGGTGAGCGCGAATTCTCATTTGAATCGGTTGCTCCAAACTCATCTGCGGGTAATTTAATTGATAACGTTAGTGTTGAATTAAGCCCATTTGCGGGTTACGGTGCGGCTATTACGCCTGCCAGTGTTGGTGAAAATGGCACTTTTAATATTACTTTACTGGTAAATGGCACACTACCAGCTACTAGCCAAATTATTATGCGTAGAGCTGCAAGTAGTATTGCAAAGCCTATTGTTGATTACACTTTTAACACAATTTCAGCTGGTGGCCGTTCAGGCCTGAGCGCTGCGCTAAATACAGCAGGCGATATTGTGATTGATCTTCCAGCTGGAATATATGACCCTAACACAAGCGTTGGAGCAAAACCTGGTTTAATAGTACTCACATTTAATACCGTTGATGATTCAGTAGTAGAAGCCAGCGAGTTTTTACAGTTTAATATGAGTAATGCCGACACAATTGGCGGTACTGCACTAATGCCATTCAGGCATATATTGTCGGGTATGGGTGCGGGCTGTACCACAGCGCTATCTAACCAAAGTGTGACAATTATTGATAACGACCAGCCAACTTTAACTAAGGCGTTTGGTGCAGCAAGTATATTGAGTGGGCAAGCTACAACATTGACATTTAGTATTAATAATCCAGCTGATACCAGCCCAGCTAGTACTGATCGTATTGCGGTAGCACCAGTTAGCTTTACCGATAATTTGCCTGCAAACTTACGTGTGGCAGATAACCTAGTCACGTTAAATAACTGCATCAGCACATCTACGCCAACAGTAAGCGCGGGTGACACCAGTTTTACAGTGACAGCTGCCAATAATCTAGGCGTAAGTAACGCGCCTACACCCAACGCAGTAGCATGTACGATCACTATCAATGTCACCAATTTTAACGCGCAAACCAATACAGATTGTGCAGCTAACCCAGCAGCGTTTACTAACGGTAATACAGCAGTTACGGGTGTGACAAATGCAACTAATAATGTGACAAACCAATGTTTAATAGTGAACCCACATGCCAATATTAGAATCAGTAAAACAGATGCTAAAACTGCTAGCGGCATAGGTGAGCTTAACTCGTACACCATTACGGTTGCAAACGCAGGACCAAACGCCGCAGATAACAGCGTTGTGAGTGACAATCCTAGTACTGGTTTAACTTGCCCAGGGGCATTAGGCTCGGCCAATGTAAATTGTGTGCCAAGTGGCGGTGCAAGCTGCCCAACTGGTTCGCCAGTGTCAATTTCAACCTTTAATTCTGGCGTTGCAATACCGTTATTACCAAGTGGTGGGTCGGTCGTCTTTGTTTATCAGTGCACCTCTAATTAGGTTTTTTGACAGAGTGAACGGCATCAACAAAGTGAACGGCAGCTATAAAAAGTTGTTTAAGCGATACACTTTTAAAACTTTATACTTTTATATTTTTTCTAGTTTTATATTTTATAAGGCTTATGACTTTTCTCAAGCCAGGCTAGCTTACCTAACCTAGTTTATTTGCGTTTAACGCCTTTAAATCGTTAATAATTTGCTGAGAATGTTTAGAAGTTGCCACATTCAAATAGGCTTTCGCGATGACGCCTTCAGGGGTAATTAAAAACGTATAGCGCTTAGCGAACTTAGCTACGTATAAATTTGTGAGCGCACCATAACTTGCCGCAACGCGGCCATCTACATCGCTTAATAGTGCAAATGGTAAATTATATTTTTTAGCAAAATCTGCATGCGATTGGCCATCATCGACGCTGATTCCCACTACGTTTGCACCCAACTGAGTAAGCTGGTGCATGTCATCTCTAAAATGACAAGCTTCAGCGGTGCAGCCTGGCGTGTCATCTTTCGGATAAAAATACAGCACCAGCCATTTGCCTCGGTAATCACTTAACTGTTGAGTTTTGCCTGCAGCATCTTGTAAGCTAAACAATGGCGCTAATGTATTCTCGGCTGGTGGTGGTGTCATGCGGTGATAACTCCAAAAACCAATGGCCGCAATAACCAATACAACAGCGTAAAAAAGAGTGCTAAAAGTCATATTTGCTCTTTTACTTAATAAAAAGAAATGTTCACAATAACAGCCAAGTACTTTTAGCCCAAATGAAATGACAAAGCTTAACTGCTATTTTACCAATCAAATTCGACATTAAATGCGTAGCAACTTAAGCACTTTTGAGTACCAAAGGTCAATTGGCGTGCAATCTTTGAGTGGTACTTTTTTAGTAACATTATGCATGTTTTGACTGTTATTTTTGTACAGCCAAGTACATTAAAACCATTATAATGCAAACCTGCTTGATCGCCTCCGTAGCTCAGTGGATAGAGCTCTCCCCTCCTAAGGGAGAGGTCACACGTTCGATTCGTGTCGGGGGCACCAGTTATTTTCTTGCTTCTAATGCTTCCCACAGTTCCATCGCTTCTAATGTAGCCAACTCTATATCGCCTAAATCGTTGGCTAGTTTTGCCGCGCGTTTTGGGTCGTTGGCATAAAGGCTACCGTCAGCGAGTTGCTGATTGATATCCGCCATTTTAGCTTCAAGTTGGCTGATTTTTTCGGGCAGCTCAGTGAGCTCTTTTTGTTCTTTAAAGCTCAGCTTTTGTGTGTTGATTTTTGCTTTTTCAGCTTGCGCAGGTTTGGCATCAGCTGTTTTTTTACTCGCATTCACCGCTACTTTTTCAATCATTTGCTGTTTGGTGAAACGTAGCCAGTCATCATAGCCACCGCCAAACTCAGTTAATACGCCATTACCTTCAAAAGCAATCACTTGCGTCACAGTGTTTTCTAAAAACGCACGATCATGGCTGACTAAAAACAGTGTGCCTTGAAACTCTTGCAGTAGGCTTTCTAATAACTCTAGCGTATCAATATCCAAGTCATTGGTTGGCTCATCTAGCACCAAAATATTGGCTGGGCGAGCGAATAAACGGGCGAGTAATAGGCGATTACGTTCACCACCCGACAGTGATTTCACAGGCGAACGTGAGCGTTGCGGGGCGAACAAAAAGTCTTCTAAGTAGCTAATTACGTGTTTGCGCTCATTGCCGATTTCAATAAAATCTGAGCCTGGGCTAATGGTGTCGGCCAATGTGGCTTCGTCATCTAACTGCTCGCGCATTTGGTCAAAATAGGCCACGCTTTGCTTGGTGCCACGCTCAACGGTGCCGCTATCGGCTTCAATATCGCCCAAAATTAACTTGAGCAAGGTGGTTTTGCCGATGCCGTTAGGGCCAAGCAAGCCGATTTTGTCGCCACGTAAAATACGTGTGCTAAAGCCGTTGATTAAGGTTCTACCGCCGTAACCTTTTACTACATTTTCAAGCTCTGCCACTAGTTTGCCACTGCGCTCGCCTGTATCTACATTCAGTTTTACATTACCTTGGCGTTCACGGCGGGCTGCGCGCTCAATACGCAGTGCTTCTAAGCGGCGCACGCGGCCTTCGTTGCGGGTGCGCCTAGCTTTAATGCCTTGGCGTATCCACACTTCTTCTTGTGCTAAAAATTTGTCGTATTTGGCGGCATGCACTTCTTCAACCGCTAATAACTCTTCTTTTTTAATGGTGTAGGCTGTGAAATTGCCCACAAAATCGGTTAGTTTTCCGCGGTCTAATTCGGTAATACGCGTTGCTAAGCGGTCTAAAAAGCGGCGGTCATGGGTAATAAATAACACGCTGCCATTAAAGCTGAGCAGCAATTCTTCTAGCCACTCAATTGCGCTTAAATCTAAATGGTTGGTTGGC
>JANNBX010000221.1:0-1652 GCA_031385945.1 Methylophilaceae bacterium
GCTTGAATTTGCGGGTCAATTCGGTCGTAGCCTGCAATGGCGATTTTTTTGGGCAACAAAATAGGGTGTAGGGCGATTTGCCTGATTTGCCACGCTACAAAACGCACTTTTTCTAGTACGTTTTTTTCAACACAAGCTTTCTGAAATGCCTTTTGCCAGATTAAAAATTGCCTAGTTTCTTCTGTATATGAATCGTGATGTGAATCATGGCGTGAATCGTGCGGGTTTAGCTGCCAAATTTGCGCGTAATTATTCGCCTCCATTGCAGCATCAGCTAAACCGCTGCTATCAAATAAATCTTCAAAAGGGTTATCTTTTAAATGGCTGGTAATGACTTGTTGCCACAATAAGCGCTCTTGATAGCTGGTTAAGCAAGTGGCTTCTGCATTAGCCACTGGTATTTCACCCAGTAAAATAAGCTTGGCAATGTGGGCGTCTAGCCAGTTATTGAGCGTTTGTGTGTTAGGCGTGTGGCTGGGGTTATTTTGATTGTTTTTGGCGTGTTGCCGTTGTATAGATAACGCTAGCCTTGGCGTTGCGCAAATAATTAAATCATAAGACTTCTGACTCAATTGCTCTGTTTCAAACAGCATACTTTAAACGCACTGACTAGTATTTTTGATAAATGGAGCAACCCGTAGTTTTGTATCGGGGTGTGATGAAATGAGCTCTGGCGGTGCAACACCACCCATACTTTTTTCAAGCCGTAGCAAAATGGTTGCAAACGATTGTGTAGGAATGCAGGCAGTTTTGAGCGACGCTAATGCGTAAACGTCTGCTTCGGTTTCTAAATCGCGGGTATAACGCATATTGAGCATAATCGCAGGTAAGCCTGATGCAATGGTGCTTACATCGCCCGTAATAGCGATAATAATAAGGCCTGAAATAGTGCCTTGCAGCGTTTGCCGCAGCGCGTGGCGGCCTTTAACGTGCCCTAGCTCATGGGTCAGCACTGCAATAATTTCGTTGTCATTTTTAGCTAACTGCACTAGCTCGTCAGTGACTACAACATAGCCGCCGGGTAGCGCGAACGCATTAGCACCAATTTTAGGGCTTTTGCGAAACAACAACTCATAGTTTGGGCAATCTGCAGTTTTTAGACAAAGATTAGCTAAGCCAACTGCAATGCTTTTTCGCCTAGCTTCTGGTAATTGGGTGGCTTCAAAATAGCCTAGTTTTTTATAATCCAGCGTATCAAGCGTTTGTTTGCCTAGGTCTTTTTCGAGCGCAGGCGGGGTAGCTATTGCGGCATATTTTGCCATCACAGGCACGCCGTATTGCAAAAACGCGTAGCTGGCTAAAATAATGCCAATAATTGAAATAAAAATAATGGGTTTATGCGTTTCAGCATAATGCACCGTACGCCAAAATGCGTTGCTGGTTTTTTTGGGTAAATATGTTTCTAAATCTTGAAAGTTTGTTTCTAAGCGGCTATCGTCGGGTAAATCGATGAGTCTTTTACCGCTGCCTAACTTAGCCTGAATGTGGCAATCTGCAATAGGGTAAAGCAAATTTTCACCGCCCTCAGGGGCGAATGAAAAGTGTGCTTCTTGAATAGTCACCAGCACCCGCTTAGCGCGGGGGCTGATGCCATCATAATAGTTTGCTTCAAAAGTTTGCAAAGTTATCCAAACGATAAATCTACATCAAAC
>JANNBX010000225.1:0-1689 GCA_031385945.1 Methylophilaceae bacterium
GGCAACCATCATGTAGCAGGTAAATATACCGAGCAAGATAAAAACGCAGGCTGGTGGGATAACTTAATAGGCCCTAATAAACCGCTAGATACCAACCGCTTTTTTGTGATTGGCGTGAATAATTTGGCAGGCTGTCATGGCAGTTCTGGGCCATCAACCATTAACCCGGCCACACAAAAGCCATTTGGCGCAGATTTTCCAGTAGTAACTGTTGAAGACTGGGTAAATGCACAGGCTGCGTTAATGGACACGCTAGGCATTACCCAATTAGCCGCTGTAGTGGGTGGTAGCTTGGGTGGCATGCAAGCTTTGCAATGGACGATAGCCTACCCTGAACGCGTTAAACACGCGCTGGTGATTGCCAGTGCACCTAATTTAACCGCGCAAAATATGGCATTTAATGAGGTTGCGCGCCAAGCGATTATTACTGACCCTGAGTTTTACGGTGGCGATTATTACGCGCATAACACCGTGCCACGCCGTGGCTTACGCATCGCGCGGATGTTGGGGCATATTACTTATTTGAGTGATGACGCGATGGGCGAAAAATTTGGCCGCAAAATGAAAGGCGATATTAAATATAGCTTTGATGTGGAGTTTGAAATGGAATCGTACTTGCGCTACCAAGGCGATAAATTCGCTGGCGAGTTTGATGCCAACACCTATTTGCGCATGACGCGGGCACTTGATTACTACGACCCAGCCTTAACTTTTGGTGGAGATTTATCAGCCGCTTTGAAAAACGTGACCGCGCAGTTTTTAGTGGTGTCATTCACCAGTGATTGGCGCTTTGCCCCTGAGCGCTCTAAAGAAATCGTCAAAGCTTTATTAGATAACGAACTAACCGTGAGTTATGCCGAAGTGACGGCTGACCACGGCCATGACGCATTTTTGATGCCCGACCCGCACTACCACGCCATTTTGTGCAATTACTTCACAAAAGTTGAGGTGTAATGATGGTTAATTTAGATTTTCGTCATGATTTTGCGATTATTGCCAGCTGGTTGACATTCAATAGCAAAGTGCTCGATTTAGGTTGCGGCGATGGTGAGCTGTTGCATTATTTGCAACAGTCACTTGAGATTCGCGGCTACGGCGTTGAGAAAGACGACGCAAACTGGTTAAAATGCTGCGAAAAAAATGTGAACGTGTTGCAAATGGACTTAGAGGCTGGCTTGTCTGGCTTTGAAAACCAGTCGTTTGATACGGTGATTCTTTCACAAACCCTACAAGCCATGCACAACACAGAAGCGATTGTGATGGATATGTTGCGAGTGGGTCGTGAAGTGATTGTGACGTTCCCTAATTTTGGTTATTGGCGTAACCGCCTGCAAATTATCGCAGGCAAAATGCCCGTATCAAAAAGCCTGCCGCACCAATGGTTTGATACGCCCAATGTGCATTTATGCACTATTAACGACTTTGATCAATTTTGTACGAATCACAATATTCAAGTGCTAGAACGATTAGTGCTGACCGATGATAAACCAGTGACGATGTTGCCGAATATGCTGGGTAGCTTGGCGATGTATCGATTGAAGAGTGCTGACTAAAGCATAAAACATACTTTTATTGCCCCGTCATTCCCGTGCAGGCGGGAATCTAGGTAAGTTAATGTGTGTTCAATAAATAACCATTCGTTGTAATAAGGGTTGACTGGATTCCCGCCTGCGCGGGAATGACGGGGCA
>JANNBX010000234.1:0-12523 GCA_031385945.1 Methylophilaceae bacterium
CAAAACCACGGCTTTGTAAAAATCTAGCTTGTTTTGCCCATTCATTTTTGTCTGTTGCCGCTATTTTGTATTTCTTACGCCATACTTCCATTGCCGCACTTAAATCGGACTCTTTTAATTTACTAAATGCATCTGTTACTAGCTCGTCACTTACACCTTTTTCGCGCAGCTCATGCGCGATTTTACTACTACCAAATTTTGCGCGTCTAGCATGTGCTACTTGTTCGGTAAACCGCGCATCTGATAACCAGCCACGCGTTTTAAAGTCTTCTAAAATTGCAGTAATACTATCTTCATCATCAGTCTCATCAAGGTAGGGCTTTAGTTTTAGACCCAACTCTTTATATGAATATTCACGCTTGCCCAAATATTCTAATGCGCGCTGGCGCAAAGATTTTTCAGGCTGAAATTTTTTATTAAACGTAATGATTCAACCTTAATTTAGTCATCTTCAGTACGTGCAGATGGCATTGCGTCAGCTAATTGTTTAGCATTAGCACGAATTTTCGCTTCAATTTCAGCGGCCATTTCTGGGTGCTCGCGCAAATACTCTTTGGCATTTTCTTTACCTTGGCCAATTTTCTCGCCTTGGTAAGAATACCAAGCACCTGCTTTTTCAACAAATTTAAGGTTTGAGCCTAGCTCAATAATCTCGCCTAAACGAGAGATACCTTGACCGTACATGATGTCAAATTCAGCTTGTTTAAAGGGTGGTGCGACTTTATTTTTAATCACTTTTACGCGTGTCTCACTACCGGTTACTTCATCACCTTTTTTAATCGCACCAGTACGGCGAATATCTAAACGTACTGACGCATAGAATTTCAATGCGTTACCACCCGTTGTTGTTTCTGGGCTACCAAACATCACGCCGATTTTCATGCGGATTTGGTTAATAAAAATCACCATGGTGTTCGTGCGTTTGATGTTGCCTGTGAGCTTACGTAAAGCTTGTGACATCAAGCGTGCTTGCAAGCCCATGTGGCTGTCGCCCATTTCGCCTTCAATTTCAGCTCTTGGTGTAAGTGCGGCTACAGAGTCGACCACCACAATATCTACTGAGCCAGAGCGTACTAGCATATCCACAATTTCAAGCGCTTGTTCGCCAGTGTCTGGTTGGCTGATTAATAGCTCAGGCACATTAACGCCTAATTTTGCGGCGTATTGTGGGTCTAGCGCATGCTCAGCATCAATAAATGCGGCTACACCGCCTACTTTTTGCATTTCTGCAATGACAGATAGCGTTAGCGTTGTTTTGCCAGAGGACTCTGGGCCGTAAATCTCAATGACACGGCCGCGTGGTAAGCCGCCTATGCCAAGTGCAATATCTAGCCCTAATGAGCCAGTTGAAACCGCTTGAATATCCTCGCCAATCGCAGCATCGCCCATTTTCATAATAGAGCCTTTGCCAAACTGTTTTTCTATTTGTGCTAGGGCTGCGGCGAGTGCTTTGCTTTTGTTGTCATCCATTTGTGGCTTTCAATTGCTTAAAAGACTAATTATTTCATAAATCCATCATTACATACAGACATTGTCTTGCAACAACCATTTAAATAAAGTTGAACTTAATTTTAGACGGTCGTTGAATAGCTTTCAAAGCGCATTCAAAAGCTGGTATTTTCGGTTTTTAAAAATATTAAGAAAATAATGAAAGGACGTTCTTTTTTAAGATTTTATGTCATTAAAGCAAGCCTTTACGCGCCTAATAAAACGATTATGCTGAACAAATCGGCACAGCATAAGCCCTTTTTTGTTATGATTTGTCACGATTAACTGAGAACAAAAATAATGGCATCTATATACGATTTAAAACCTAAATTTCAAGATTTTTTGAGACCGCTTTTAACTAAGCTTGCCGCACTTGGTGTGACTGCTAATCAGGTCACTATTTTTGCCTGCGGCTTGTCTATTTTTACTGGGCTGAGCATCGCTACCCACCCGAATAATATTGGCTATTTGCTGTGGTTGCCTGCGGTGCTATTTGTGCGCATGGCGCTCAATGCAATTGACGGCATGTTGGCGCGCGAATTTAATCAGCAGTCAAAGCTTGGCGCGATTTTAAATGAGCTCACTGATGTGATTTCTGACGCAGCGCTTTATTTACCCTTAGCGATATATGCGCAGTTTTCAACAACGCTGATTGTGTTGGTAGTCGTGCTGGCAGTGATCTCTGAGATGACTGGTGTTGTCGCCATACAAATAGGTGCTAAGCGCCAATATCAAGGTCCAATGGGTAAGAGCGACCGTGCGTTTTGGCTGGGCTTGTTGGCTTTGCTAGTGGGTTTGGGCGTTAATTTACCCAAAGGCATTATTGATTACGCGCTGATTATCATGATTATTATGCTAATTGTTACGATCTCAAATCGCGCTAGTTCAGCTTTAAAAGAGGCGCAATAATATGCCGATTAACTTAAGATATGCCGTGGTAGGCGTGCTGGCTTTATTAGCGATTGGCACGCTGATTATTGAGTTAAAACGCATGTTTAAGCCTGGCTCAGGTGATGCTGAATTATGGCTGAGAATGCGCTCTTGGTGGGTGATGGCGGGCATGTTTTTGCTGGCAATTACCATCAATCAAACGCTGTCTTTAGTGTTTTTTGCGATGGTCAGTTTTTTAGCGCTTAAAGAATATTTCAGTATTATTGCTACCCGCCGTGCAGATAGACGTGTGTTGCTTTGGGCGTATTTAGCCATCCCCATTCAGTACTATTTTATTAGCCAACAATGGTATGGCATGTTCATTATTTTTATTCCCGTGTATATGTTTTTAGCGATGCCTATGCGCATGGTGATGGTGGGTGAAACGCGGGGCTTTTTAAAGTCGGCGGGCACACTGCACTGGGGTTTAATGATGGCGGTATTTTCATTATCACACGCGGCTTATTTGCTGGTGTTGCCACTTGAGAAAAACCCATTAGCAGGTGGTGCAGGTCTATTATTATTTCTGATTTTACTCACACAATTTAATGATGTAATGCAATTTGTATGGGGTAAATTGTTCGGCAATATTAAGATTATCCCCAAAGTAAGCCCTAAAAAAACATTAGCAGGGTTTTTAGGTGGCGTTGCAACCACAACCTTGGTTGCAGGGCTGTTAGCGCCATATTTAACGCCCTTGGTCGGCTGGCAAACATGGGTGGCTGGGTTGATTATTGGCGTATTTGGTTTTGTGGGCGATGTGACAATTTCAGCACTCAAGCGTGATTTAGGTATTAAAGATTCGGGTAGTTTGATACCCGGCCATGGTGGCGTGCTAGACCGCGTGGATAGCCTCACCTACACTGCGCCGCTATTCTTTCATTATGTGTATTACTTCTGCTACTAAGTCTGTTATTTATAACATGCAAAGAACCCTACAAGCACTATTTTTTATCTTAGTTGTTAAGCCGCTAATGGCGGTGGTGCTGGGCGCCAATATACGCCACCCAGAGCGCATGCCAACTCACGGTGCGGCCATCTTGGTAGCCAATCACAATAGCCATCTAGACACGCTGTTACTGATGTCGCTTTACCCTATTTCAAAGTTACATAAAATTCGCCCAGTTGCGGCGGCCGATTACTTTATGCGCAATAAGTTTTTAGCGTGGTTTGCGCTCAATATCATGCATATTTTGCCGCTAGAAAGAAAGCCGAAAAAGGGCGTTGACCCACTTGCGCATATTGAAGTAGCGCTTAAAAATGGCGATATTTTAATTTTATTCCCTGAAGGTTCGCGCGGTGAGCCAGAGCGCCGTGAGCCTTTTAAAACAGGCATTGCGCATATTATGCAGCGCATGCCATATACTTTAGTTACCGCGATTTTTATGCAAGGTTTAGGCAAAGCCTTGCCGAAAGGCGATTGGCTGCCAGTGCCATTTTTTGCAGATATGTTTGTGGCTGAGCCATTTCAATGGCAGGGTGGTAAAGACGCCACCATGATTAGGTTAGAAACAGAATTTCAGGCCTTGGAAAAACAAGGGCGATTTGATACTTGGAGTTAAGTGTTTAGCGTTAGATTTTTTAATAAACTTATTAAGCCTAATAAAGCAGTGTGAATTGCCTGTAAGCGAATAGATTCACGGTCACCCTCAAAATAAGCGGTATGCGTTCTACTGCTCACTTCACTATCTATATCATTCAAAGCAACATTATTTAGCGCAAAGCCAAAACAAACCATGCCTACAGGTTTTAGTGCTGTGCCACCCGCAGGCCCTGCAACGCCTGTAATACTGGCTGACACTTGTGCAGCGGAATTTGCAAGTGCACCTAACGCCATTTCTAAAGCGGTGTTTTCGCTCACTGCGCCGTGGTTATCTAGCGTTTTAGTTGAAACGCCCAGCATCTGTATTTTTGCTTGATTGCTATAAGTGATAAATGCACGATCAAACCAAGCTGAGCTACCAGCAATCTCTGTGATACAGCTACTCAAACCGCCCCCTGTGCAAGACTCAGCAAGTGTCAGCACTAAACCATGCGCTTTGAGTAAATCGCCTAGTTCTGCGGCTAAGTGATGATTAGTCAGATGATGATCAGTCATCATTAGCCAATCCAGCCTAGCTCTAAGCCTTTAAGCATCGCCCAATTGATGACTTCAAGCGTCAAAATGGCATAAACCGCCGCCAACAAATCGTCAAACATCACGCCAAAACCACCTTTAAATTTTGCATCACATTGGCGAATGGGAAAAGGTTTCCAAATATCAAATAACCTAAACAATGCAAACGCCATTAACCAATGCAACCAATCTAGTGGCACAAAGGTAAGCACTAGCATCATCGCGACAATTTCGTCCCACACAATTGCACCGTGGTCTGAAACACCTAAGTTTTTGCCGGTAATACCGCAAAGCGGAATACCAACCACAAATAACAAGGCAATAATGGGTAAATGCCATAGTTGCGGCAAGCTTAGTAGCGCATAAAACAAAATTAAGCCAACAATAGTACCAAACGTACCCGGTGCTTTGGGGCTTAAACCGCTACCAAAGCCTAACGCAAAAAAATGTGCAGGGTGACTGATTAGAAATTTAAAGTTAGGCAAAGTGGTTGTATCCCGATTGTTTAATATTCATGATTTGCCCATCAGCATACACTTTTAAATCAGCTTGCTGGTGAATGATGCCAATACGCGTGAGTGGCAATGTCAGCTCGCACCTTATTTGCTCAATTTCAACGCGTTTTGATTGTGGCGCTGTAAAACATAATTCGTAATCGTCCCCTCCTGCTAGCACTATGTTTCGTACAGTTTTATCAGCAAAATATTTGGCTGTAATCGTAGATATTGGCAGTTGGTTTAGCTCTATTTCTGCACCCACTTTTGATGCCGTTAAAATATGCCCTAAATCGCTCAATAAGCCATCAGAAATGTCAATACAGCTCGTGGCAATGCTGCGTAATGCAAGGCCGAGCGCAACTCTAGGTTCTGGTGTATGCAGGGCGGTTTCTAATTCTTTAAGTTCTTCAAGCGTTATATTTAGCTCGCTACGCATGCCAGCTAAGGCAAGCGCTGCGTCGCCTAATGTGCCGCTTACCCAAACATCATCACCCACTTTTGCGCCGCTACGTTTTAACGCGCTACCAATCGGCACTTCACCCATGATTTGCACCGCAATATTCAGCGGCCCGCGTGTGGTGTCGCCGCCTATTAAGTCTATATTAAATGTATTTGCACAAGCAAAAAATCCTTTGCTAAACGCGCTTAGCCATACGTTATCAGCGCTTTGTAGCGATATTGCAAGTGTTGCCCAACGGGGGTTTGCGCCCATTGCAGCCATGTCTGAAACATTCACTGCTAAACTTTTCCAGCCGAGTTTTTCTGGGTCAGCATCTGCAAAAAAATGTGTGCCACTAACTAACATATCTGCTGAAATCGCTAATTCCATACCTTCAGCAAGGCGAATTAAAGCTGCATCGTCACCCACACTCAGGCTTGTATGTTTTGTTGGCCGCGTAAAGTGTTGCTTGATTAAGTTGAATTCAGACATTTAAATATTTGGTTTGATGGCTGATTTTGGTCTGAATGCTTTAACAATGGCTTCATTTGTTTCAACGTAAGGTGCGCCGATTAGGTCTAAACAATAAGGCACTGCAGCAAAAATACCATGCACAGTTGTTTCACCAGCCGTGTCTTTTAAACCTTCTAGCGTTTGGGCAATTGCTTTGGGTTGGCCAGGTAAGTTGATAATTAAACACTGCTTGCGTATAACGGCTACTTGGCGTGAAAGAATGGCCGTTGGCACAAAATGTAAGCTAATTTGGCGCATTTGCTCGCCAAAGCCGGGCATTTCTTTGTCTGCTATGGCTAAAGTTGCTTCTGGCGTTACATCGCGCAAGGCGGGGCCTGTACCGCCAGTAGTTAAGATTAAGCTGCAGTTTTCAGAATCCACCAAGTCTATTAGCGTATTTTCAATTTCATCTTGCTCATCTGGTATAAGTCTAGGTACGCCTTCAAAAGGCGTTATCAGCGCTTTAAGTAGCCAATTATTTAAGCTGGGAATACCTAAATCTTCATAGGTGCCGCTTGAAGCGCGGTCACTAATTGAAACTAGCCCAATCCTTAATATTTTGTTTGTCATGCTGTGTTTACCAATTCTAATTTGCTATTATCTTGCTGAATAAATGAATTTTTTGAGTCTTATTGTAGTCATTACAAGTGATTTAGCGCTATTGCGCAAATGATTATTATAAATTTTAACATCACACCATTGGGGATTTGCATGCGTCTATTTTCAACAGTCAGCGCGTTTTTATGTGGCTTTTTAAGCTTTAATTTAGCGATTGCTGCAGATAATCCTTACAGCAAAAACTATTTAGCAGAAAAACCAATTATGGCGAAATTGACGCCAGAAGCAGATGCGCCGCAAATCTACCGCGGTGGCCGTGTGCAAGAAGACAACGTGAATATGTTTAGCAAAGGTTACGATTTAATAGGTTCATCGCGCTTTACAGCGGGTGAGGTTGCGCCAGAGTTATTAACAGAGCATGCTAAATTAGTAAAAGCCGATGTCGCGCTTATTTACACTGAGAATGCTGAAAAAACGCCACTGAGCGTTAAGATTCAACAAATGCGTGAAGCTGCCAAAAATAGTAAAGATGGTAAAATTGAAGTCGATGAAACGCCAGAATATAACTACACGGTAAGCTACTGGGCAAAAATTGCACCACCTAAAATTGGTGTACATGTAGCAGTACCAGCCACTAAAAACGCCAAGGTTGACCCAAAAGAAGAAGAAAAGAAAAACATTATTAAAGCGCCAGGTTTGCGTGTATTAGTGGTGATTGCAGAGTCAGCCGCTGAAAACGCAGGTGTACTTAAAAATGACTTCTTACAGCAAATCGGTGAAGTGAAGCTTGAAAAAGTTGAACAGTTAGCCGAATCAGGGCGCCGCTATGCAGGTCAAACGGTGCCATTAATTTTACAGCGTGGTGATGAGGTGCTGACAACCAGTATCACGTTTGCAAAATAGTCATTCTTAAACTAATGCCAATATAGGTCAAATGCCAACGTAGGACAAAGTCGACGTGTGCTTTAAAAAAAGGTTGGGTAAAATATAACAAACCTAACCTTTTTTGAGACGATATGATTCAATCAATATTAGTGCATTATTTAGCGCAAGACTCATCAAAAACTCATAATAACGCCACAAATCAAGAGCAGCCAGCACCAGTAAACCTTAACGCTATTCACTTGTTGGCGGCACTTGTGGCTGAAATTAGGCCAACAAAGCTAGCCAATACCGATGAAGCGGTCAATGCGATACAGGCACTCTGTTTTACCCTCAACAATCACCCAGAATACGCATATTTACTGCGTGACATTGTTTTAAATCTTATTGGGCAACATCGATCTGTTTCTATTTTTGTTGACTCTGGCATACAACCCAGCAGCGGTTTTTTCACTGAGTTTAGCCGCCGTATTAGCCACAAAATACTGCCAGATGCGGCTGATTACCGTTATTTAAAAGATATTTTTAGTCAGATTTTTACTGACTCAACAGATGATGAATGGGTACAAGCGGTGCCTAATGAAATATGGCTGCAATTAGCAGACGCACTGCGTTTTAACGAGGCAGAAGACCATATTAAAACTGCGACTTATCAACAATTGTTAGAGTCTGCGCAAATATTATCATACCGATTGTCAGCTGCAGGTTTAGAGCCAGAGCTTCTTAAAAACCATGAAGAGCTTGAAACCCATACTTCTCCGTTTATTACACAAAATATTGAAATTAGCACAATCGTTGGCGCAGAAAGTGCGTCAGATACTGACATTAGCCATGTGTTGATTATGCTGGAGCAATGTCGGCAAGTGATTGCGAAAATACGTAAAAATAGCGCGCAAACTGGAACTAGCATCAGGCTGACATTTTTGTTGCAAAGAATGACGCAACAACTTGATCGCCTAGAAAAAATCTTCACGATTATTGTCGGTATTAAAAATAGCACAGAGATTAAGCCTGCAGCATTGAGCCTTTTTCAAGACTTAGTCTATGCAGAATGTCACAAGAATGATTTGCGACAACATTTTCGTGAAAACATAGAGCTTATTGCATTAAGAGTTACCGAAAATGCCAGTAAAACGGGCGAGCATTATATCGCCTCAACTCGTCAAGATTATTTCAAGCTGATGCGCTCAGCAATGGGCGCCGGTATTGTTATTTCCATCATGGCGGTGCTCAAAATTTTGATAGGTAAACAGCACTTTGCGCCCTTGTTAGAAGCTATTTTATTTAGCTTAAATTATGGCTTAGGCTTTGTATTTATTCATGTACTACATTTTACAGTGGCCACAAAACAACCTGCCATGACCGCAGCAGCTATCGCGTCTAGTATTGATAGCAGTGATGGAAAATCTAAAGATTTAGACAGGCTAGTCAACATTATTTCGCAAACCATGAGCAGTCAAACGATTGCTATTTTAGGTAATGTCATGGTGCTATTGCCCCTAAGTATTTTAATAGCTTGGGGCGTGTTTACGCTAACAGGGCATCATTTTGTAAACGTAGAAAAAGCGCATCAGCTGCTGATTGATAACGATCCGTCAAAAAGTGGAGCGGTGTTGTATGCAGGGGTGGCCGGTGTTTGTTTGTTTATATCGGGCTTAATCGCAGGCTACCACGACAATTTAGCTGTTTACAATAAAATACCACAGCGCTTAATGGCGCTAAACTGGCTTAAAAAACTACTTGGCGAAGCAAGACTTTACAGAGTCGCCAATTATATTGAAAATAATTTAGGCGCGTTGGCGGGTAACTTTTATTTTGGTTGTTTGCTAGGCGGCATGTCTGGGCTTGGCGTGTTATTGGGCTTACCAATTGATATTCGTCATGTTACTTTCACATCTGCATTTATTGGCTTTTCATCGTTTACCCTAGATTTTAATTTAACGACACAAATGGCGGTGATGGCAGTGCTAGGAATATTGTTCGTAGCAATTATGAATTTGGCGGTGAGTTTCGGTTTAGCACTTTATGTGGCCATGAAATCGCGAAAAGTGAGTTTTGCGCAGTGGCGTTTGCTGTTTAGCAAGGTGCTAACTCGTTTAAATCATCACCCGGGTGATTTTGTATTGCCGCCAAAAGCTATCCCAAGAGTAGATTCACTCGCGGAAAATACGCTTGAAAAAACACATTAGCGCATTCAGCTATATTTTTTAAGACATGCTTTTATTCGTCGTCTTCAGATAAACCATCTGTTGTTTCGTCATTAGAAACAGCCGCTTCACTAATTTCGCGCAATAATTTAAATAACTCACGGCTAGATTTCGGTGGCTTGCTCGCTACCAATTCTTTTTGTGCGTTGCGGATTAAATTACGTAATGTTTGAATTTCAGCCGTAGGGTATAAAGCAATAAAAGCGTCTAATGCTTTAGCGTCAGCAATCAATCGGTCGCGCCAGTTTTCTAATTGATGAAAACGTGCATTCTCAGCTTGGTTTTTGCCATCCCAAATAGCGAGTTGTTCAACGATAGGCGCAGTATCTACTTGACGCATTAAGCTGCCGATATATTGACGTTGGCGCCTCAAAGCGCCGTTTGCGGTAAGGCGTTTATATTCATTAATCGCGTCTAATAAGCTTTCAGGTAAATCTAATACGGCTAATCTACTTTTAGGCAGCTCAGTTAAGGTGACACCTAAATCTTGCAGCGCGTCCATATCGGCTTTGCGCTGGGTTTTACTTGGCGCGTCTAAATCTTCTTCAATTTCGGGCGCGTCACGCGTCCACACTTTATGTGGCGTTTGATTAAGGGTGGCGTCTTTTTGCGGTGGCTGGTGTTTAAATGGCTTCATGCAGGTATGATAGCAGTTTAGGCAATTTAACAAAAACGAAGAGTATATTTTGACGCAATTTAGTTATGACATAGCCCAGCTCAAGCAAATGAGCGAAGATGTGCTACTGCAAGCCAAAAAAATAGGTGCAAGCGCCGCAGAAATTGAGTTTAGCCTCGGTTTTGGGCAGAGCGTTTCTGTGCGCTTGGGCGAAACTGAAACCATCGAATATCACCGTGATAAAGGCTTGTCTGTTAGCGTCTTTTTCGGTCAAAAGCGTGGCAATGCCAGCACCTCAGATCTCAGCCCACAGGCTATTGAAGACACCGTAAAAGCAGCTTGTAATATCGCCAAATATACCGCTGCAGATGAGTTTTGTGGTTTAGCAGATGTCAATTTGTTAGCTAAAGAAATCCCAGAACTCGATTTGCATCATCCATGGGCGTTAAGTGTGGAAGAGGCGGTAGAAATTGCCAAAACCACTGAGGCCGCAGCGATGCAAGTGGACTCGCGCATTGAAAACTCTGAAGGTGCTTCAGTTTCAAATGGCGAAAGCTTATTTATGTATGCCAATAGCCATGGTTTTCTTGGCGGCTATCCAAGCTCACGTCACAGCATTAGCTGCTCTGTAATTGCAGGCACTGACGATAATATGCAGCGTGATTATTGGTACTCCAGTGCGCGCAGTCATTTGGATTTAGATTCAGCAGAAACCATTGGAAAAATGGCAGGTGAGCGCACAGTGCGACGTTTAAACTGTCGCCGCATTAAAACACAGCAATGCCCTGTATTGTTTGATGCTACTCTATCTGGCGGCCTCATTTCAAGCTTAATCGGCGCGGTTTCTGGCGGTGCGTTATATCGAAAATCCAGTTTTTTATTAGATAGTTTAGGTAGCCAAGTCGCGGCTTCGCACATCAATATCGTTGAAGACCCGTTTGTGTTGCGTGGCGCGAGTAGTAGCCCGTTTGACAATGAAGGCGTTGCCACCAAAAAACGTTTATTGGTTGAAAATGGCGTACTCAATGGCTATTTGCTCTCCAGCTATTCAGCCCGAAAATTAGGCATGACCAGTACGGGTAATGCGGGTGGTAGCCATAATTTAATCGTTTCAAATAGTGGTTTGGATTTTAACGGCATGCTCAAAAAAATGGGCACGGGTTTATTGGTGACTGAGTTGCTTGGTAGTGGCCTAAATATGGTCACAGGCGATTACTCGCGCGGTGCAGCAGGTTTTTGGGTGGAAAACGGTGTGATTCTTTACCCTGTGGAAGAAATTACGATCGCTGGCAATATGAAGCAAATATTGCTTGATATTGTGGCTGTGGGTAACGACACCATTAAACATGCATCAAAACAGGTAGGCTCAATTTTGATTGAGAAAATGACGATAGCAGGCGAGTGATAAAGATGTGAATTTTGCTTTTAACATTTTCTTGCTAATTGGGCAATTTTCCGTATAATGCGCAATTCATTTGAAGTGTGTTTAAGGCAAAAAAACATGTACGCAGTAATTAAAACGGGTGGCAAACAATATAAAGTAGCTGCTGGCGACAAATTAAGAGTTGAAAAACTAGCTGGTGAAGTTGGTACAACAATAGTGATCGACAAAGTATTATTGTTAAACGATGGCGCAGAAACAACAATCGGCGCACCATTGATTGACGGCGCTACTGTAAGTGCAACCGTTGTTTCACACGGCCGTGCTGACAAGGTGATGATTTTCAAATTCCGCCGTCGTAAGCATTACCGTAAAACACAAGGTCATCGTCAAAGTTACACTGACTTATTGATTGGTGATATTTTGGCAGCAGGCGTAGCCGCTGCAAAACCAGCTAAAGCGGCAACAAAAGCTAAAGCACCAAAAGCTGCTGCGGCAGAATAATCGAATTAAGGATTAAATCATGGCACACAAAAAAGCAGGCGGTAGTTCACGTAACGGTCGCGATTCACACTCACAACGTTTAGGCGTTAAAGCATTTGGCGAAACAGTGGTTTCAGCTGGTAGCATTATTGTTCGTCAACGCGGCACAAAAATGCACGCTGGTGAAAATGTTGGTATGGGTAAAGACCATACGCTATTTGCTAAAATTGAAGGCAAAGTAATGTTTGCAATTAAAGGCGCTTTAAAACGCCACACAGTATGCATTGTTGCAGTTTAAGTTTTAGTAATATAATCAAAAGCCTCATCTGCTGATGGGGCTTTTTTATTTTTAGCTCAAAAGTTTTAAGTAGTTCTGCTGTATCAAAAGCCTTTGAAAACTCAAAGATTCAAGA
>JANNBX010000236.1:0-4929 GCA_031385945.1 Methylophilaceae bacterium
TAAAATATTTGCCCACGGCTTTTTAACTGTGAATGGCGAAAAAATGAGTAAATCGCGCGGCACATTTATTACCGCGCGCAGCTACTTAGACCATATTAAAAACCCTGAGTATTTACGCTATTACTACGCCGCCAAACTCAATAGCAGTATGGAAGACATTGATTTAAGTTTAGAAGACTTTGTGGCGCGCGTGAATAGTGATCTGGTGGGCAAATACATCAATATTGCCAGCCGCACAGCTGGCTTTATTCATAAATACTTTGAAGGTAAGCTTAGTGGCAATCTCGACGATCGCTGGCTAAGAGCTTCTATTGAACAGGAACTTGTATCTGACCCCTATAAAGACTTAAGTAATAAGTTTTTGCAATTAAATATCCTACATGACATGCCAAAAGTTTGTACGCAGGTAACGGCTTTGTACGAAAGTAGAGACTACTCTAAGGCATTGAAACTCATAATGACTTACGCTGACTACTGTAATTCTTATGTTGCAACTTTAGCACCGTGGGATTTGGCGAAGAACCTTGAAGAAAATCAGGAAAGATTACATGTGGGGTGCTCGATTGCATTAAATGCATTTAGATTATTAAGTATATTTTTAAGGCCTATATTGCCAAATTTAGTATCAAATGTTGAGAGTTTTTTAAATATCGGAATGTTAAGCTTTTGCGATGCGCAACAATTGCTTCAAGATGGGCATCAAATAAATCAATATGCTCATTTAATTACCCGCATAGACCCTAAAACGATTGAAGCCATGACAGAAGCAAATAAAGAAAACTTGCAAGCAACCCCAGTAATCAGTCAGACAGCCGTTAAGGCTGTAGATGCAATAAAACCTACAGATGCCTTACCTGAAGCCGAATACATCAGCATTGATGACTTCACTAAAGTTGATTTGCGTATTGCACATATTGTGAATGCTGAGCATGTAGAGGGTGCTGAAAAGTTACTTAAACTCACACTAGACATTGGCGAAGAGACTGATACTGGAAAACCAAAAACGCGACAAGTATTCGCGGGCATTAAATCAGCCTATGACCCAGCGACTTTAATTGGGCGTAATACTGTAATGGTAGCAAACTTAGCGCCACGCAAAATGAAGTTTGGCATGTCTGAGGGCATGGTTTTAGCGGCAAGTGATGAGCGTGGTGGCCCATTTATTCTAAGCCCAGATGCAGGGGCAATGGCTGGCATGCGCGTTAAGTAGATGCATTAAAGTTTAGCATCGTGTAAACGCATTAAAATAAATATGCGTTAAATTGCCAAGTTGATAGTTCTTTGACGATTAAAGTATTGAGGTGGCTGTAGGAATAAGCTGACAATGTTTTAAGAACTGACTGATTATTAGCCATATTAAATGTCGCTATAGTTCAGTTGTCGCACTTGTACTGAATTTGCATTAGCAGACAAATTGGTTTGCAACTTATTTACTAAAAGGAAATTATAATGAAATTGATTAACGTCTTATTATTAACGCTGTTTTTTTCGAGCCAATCTATGGCCGCAGACAGTAATGCCAAAACAGCAGTTGGTGGTGGTTTAGGTGCAGCAGCAGGCACTGCCATTGGCGGTGTAGTAGGCGGTAGCACAGGCGAGGTATTAGGCGGTGCTGTAGGTGGTGGTTTAGGTGGTGCAGTTACTACTAAAGGCGAAGGCCAAACAGGTGCAATTATTGGTGGTGCAGCTGGTGGCGCTGGTGGCGCTTATGTGGGTCGTAAAGTGAGCGGCTCAGGAACAGGCGCAGTGGTAGGTGCTGGTTTGGGTGGTGCTGGTGGTGCTGTATTAGGTAAAGTGATTGACGAACCTAGTAAAACTACTAACCGTAGATCATACAATAGCTATGACAAAAAACATAAAAAACATAAACATGGTAAAGGTCATTACAAACACAACCATCGTGGACATGATGACTAAATAAAAAGCCCGCAAATGCGGGTTTTTTTATTTATGTATAGTTATTTAAATACATTATTTAAAATGCATTATTTAAATGCATTATTTAAACGCATTATTTAACTTCAATAATCTTTAGCGTGTTGGTTCCACCAGCCTCACCAATTGGCTCACCATAGGTTAGCAGCACTTTATCACCTACTTTGACAGCATCATTTTGAAGCAAAATCTTCTGCATTTCATCTAAAATTTCAGGTACTGATTTTCCGTCATGCTCAATCGGAAAAGGGTGCACACCGCGGTATAAAGTCAGTTTACGCCGTGCGGTTTTTTCTGGGCTCAATGCATAAATCGGCACGGCAGTATCCGCGCGTGAAATCCACTGTGCCGCACTGCCAGAAGTTGTGAGTGCAGTAATCGCTTTAATATCATAATGCTCAGCCACATGCACTGCTGCCATGGCTACTGCTTCATCCGTTTTTGCAAAATTAGGGTTTACTTTGTAGCGCACATGATCACCATAGTATTCACGCTCAGCCTCTATGCATACACGATGTACAGCAGCAATCGTTTCTACTGGATATTGGCCGACAGCCGTTTCTGCCGATAACATCACAGCATCTGTACCGTCCAATACAGCATTCGCTACATCACTCACCTCAGCACGCGTGGGTATTGGGCTGGTAATCATTGACTCCATCATTTGTGTGGCGGTAATCACTACTTTATTTTGCGCGCGCGCCATACGTATCATACGCTTTTGTAGGCCTGGTACTGCAGCATCGCCCACTTCTACGCCTAAGTCACCTCGGGCAACCATAATCACATCTGATGCATCAATGATTTCGCTCAAATTTACAATCGCTTCAGCACGCTCAATTTTTGAAACAATACTGGCTGTGCCGCCTGCTTTTCTCACAAGGGCTCGGCATTGGTTGACGTCAGCAGCGTCACGAGGAAATGACATGGCGATAAAATCTGCTTCCAGCGCTACAGCGGTCAAAATATCTGCTTTGTCTTTTTCAGTAAGGGCTTCAGCAGCTAAGCCACCGCCCTCTTTATTAATGCCTTTATTATTAGATAGCACCCCACCTGTAACAACCACACAATAAATCTCACTACCTTTAATACGATTCACGCGTAGAACAATACGGCCATCATCTAGCACTAAAATATCTTCTGGTTTCACTTCTTGCGGTAAAGTTTTATAGTCTAGCCCCACGCGATCTTGATTACCCAACGGGCAATCTGCATCTAAAGTGAAAATATCGCCTGTTTCGAGTTTAATTTTACCTAGCTCAAACTTTCCAATTCGTATTTTTGGGCCTTGCAAATCACATAACACACCCACTGGGCGGCCAAGTTTTAAAGCAATGCTACGCACTAATTCAGCACGGCCAATATGTTCTTCAGGGCTGCCGTGCGAAAAGTTGAGCCGCACTACGTTTACACCCGCTTTAATTAACCGCGCAATCATCTCCTCAGAAGTTGAAGCTGGGCCTAGGGTTGCGACAATTTTCGTTTTGCGTTGCATGACAATTTCCAATGAAAATGGGCGGTTATGTCCGCCCACTTGATTAAGCAATATTAAAGCCAAATACTAGCTTTAATCTATTGCTAACGTATGACTAATTATTTTGAAATGATTTTAAGTTGAGTAATAACTAACCACAATCATCACCATCGAATCAGCGTGATGGAGTGTGTGACTGATGACCCACGTATAACAAGTGATAGGTTGATCTCAAGCGCATGGCTCACTAATGACTCATGCGCTTGCTTGCTAGGCAATTTTAATTTGAAGCGCGCTGCTCTAAAATCTCTACAGCTGGTAGTGTTTTACCCTCTAAAAACTCTAAAAATGCGCCACCTGCGGTTGAAATATAGCTGATTTTGTCATAAATATCGTATTTTTGAATCGCTGCAATCGTGTCACCACCACCAGCCAAAGTAAAAGCTTTCGTGTTGGCAATTGCATGGGCAATGGTTTTTGTACCTTCGCCAAATTGGTCAAATTCAAACACACCTACAGGGCCATTCCAAACAACTGTACCTGCGTTTTTGATAATTTCAGCCACTTCTTCCGCTGATTTTTCGCCGATATCAAAAATCATATCGTCACTCAAAACCTCAGTTGCTAATTTTTTAGTGGCTACAGCATCAGGTGCAAATTGTTTAGCGCACACCACATCCACCGCGATTGGAATACCAGCGTTACGTTTAGCCATTTTATCCATTAGCATTTTTGCAGTTGGTACTAGGTCGTGTTCGCATAACGACTTACCCACTTCTAAGCCACTAGCTGCTAAAAACGTATTAGCAATACCGCCACCAACCACTAATTGGTCTACTTTATCCGCTAAGCTTTCTAAAACAGTCAGCTTGGTTGATACTTTAGAGCCACCAACAATAGCCACCATTGGCCTTGAAGGACTTAATAATGCTTTGGTTAAAGCTTCTAGCTCTTCAGTCAATAACAAGCCTGCACATGCGACTGGTGCGAATTTAGCTACGCCATGCGTACTCGCTTCAGCGCGGTGCGCGGTGCCAAATGCGTCCATAACAAATACATCGCAGAGTGCGGCATAAGCCTGCGCAGTTTCATCTTTGTTCTTTTTTTCACCAATATTAAAACGGCAATTTTCAAGCACAACTAACTCACCAGCAGCGACTGTAAAGCCACCTGCAACCCAGTCTTTAATTAAACGTACTGGTTTTCCAAGCTTCGCTGTAACCACATCTACGACTGGTTTAAGCGAGTTTTCATCACTGTAAACACCCTCTTCAGGACGACCTAAATGTGATGTCACCATCACACTAGCACCCTTGGAAAGCGCATAGTTAATGGTTGCCATGGATGCCGTAATACGGGCATCAGAGGTTACTTTACCATCAGCCACTGGCACGTTCATATCTGCGCGAATCAGTACGCGTTTCCCGCTTAAATCTAGGTCAGTGATTTTTATAAATTTCATTTTTATTTCCTAAGGGCTTAAATTAACCGCAGATAAATGCAGATAAACGCGAACAAAC
>JANNBX010000010.1:0-21620 GCA_031385945.1 Methylophilaceae bacterium
TATTGCCAGCGGTAATGCCGAAATATAAATTTGGCTTGCCCAGCTCTTTAAACGCCTTGGCTGATTGCCAATCTGGTTGCGCTAAAATGCCCACGCGAAAGCCTTGTGCTTCAAGCAAACGGCCAACTAGCGCCATGCCAAAGCTAGGGTGGTCTACATAGGCATCGCCTGTTACCAAAATAATATCGCATGAATCCCAGCCTAAAATATCCATCTCGGCGCGGGTCATTGGCAGCATTTTTGACGTGCCAAAACGCTTCGCCCAATGTGGGCGATAGCTATTTAAAGCTTTGGGCATTATTGCGTAGTTTTCCATGAGGTGCGCATTCTACTCTTTTTAGCCCACTTGAAGAAGAAAAATATGAAGTATTTCAATCACTTCACGATTTTTTGATGGGTTTTTCGGCTAAACTGGTTTTTTGTTTTAAGGTAGATTTGAATTGTCAAAAATGATTCAACAATTTGATGTAACAGGCATGACCTGCGGCGGTTGCGTAAGCCGTGTGCAAAAGACCTTGAGCGAGTTTGCAGAAAGCGCGACCGTGACGCTAGACCCGCCAAAAGCTACGCTGGTGAATGCGACGCTAGATTTGAACACGTTAAATAACGCTTTGCAAGCAGTGGGTAAGTACCGATTAGTTGCTGAAAAACCTTTGGCATTGCCTAAAGAAACAGAACCTGAAGAAGTAGAGCCTAAAGAAACAGAACTGGGTTGGCTGAAAACCTACCAGCCTTTACTAATTCTATTTGGCTACATTTTAGCAGTAAGCTTGGCGATTGAGTTTGCAAATGGCGGCTTTGTCTTGCACAGGTTTATGCCCAATTTTATGGCGGGCTTTTTCTTGAGCTTTTCATTCTTCAAGTTGCTAGATTTAAAAGGCTTTGCATCGAGTTACGCCATGTATGATTTACTCGCCATGCGCGTGCCCATTTATGGTTTTATTTATCCATTTATAGAGCTGAGTTTAGGTCTGGCTTATGTACTCAATTTTCAGCCGTTTTATACCAATTTAATCACGTTTATTGTGATGACTTTTTCAACGCTTGGTGTTTTAAAGGCGGTGCTCAATAAACAAAAAATCCGCTGTGCGTGTTTAGGGGCGGTGTTTAATTTACCCATGAGCACGGTCACCATTATTGAAGATGTGCTGATGGCAGCCATGGCGTTGTGGATGTTGTTGTAAATGATGGCGCAGTATTACCGATGGCCATTTGGCGATGTGCTGGCGCTGGAGGTTGATACACCGTTTCCGCACCTAAATGATGCGCTTAAAGAACCAAATGGCTTGTTGGCAATTGGTGGCGATCTGTCTGCTGAGCGTTTGTTAAGCGCATATAGGCTAGGCATATTTCCTTGGTTTTCTCGCGATGAACCAATCTGCTGGTACAGCCCAGACCCGCGTATGGTGCTGTTTCCAGCGGAATTGAAAATATCTGATTCGCTCAAAAAAACACTCAAAAACACGCCATTTGAAGTGCGCTTTAGTACGGCTTTTCGTGAGGTGATAGAAGCGTGCGCCAATACCAAAAGAGAAGGGCAAGGCGGCACTTGGATAACGGCTGAAATGATAGAAGCTTATTGCGAATTGCATAGCCAAGGCTATGCAATAAGTGCCGAAACATGGCACAACAACACGCTTATTGGCGGCTGCTACGGCATTAAAATCGGCAATATGTTTTATGGCGAAAGCATGTTTCACCATGTAAAAGATGCGTCAAAAATCGCTTTCGTTAACTTGGTACATAAATTGCGTGTGGAATCTGTGGGGCTAATTGATTGTCAGATGAAAACAAGCCATTTAGCAAGCCTGGGTGCAAGAGAGATTTCTAGGCTCGAATTTGCGCAAGCACTCACAAAATTGTTATAGTTAAACCTAATGACCACGCCATTTGAACCGCCACTGCAAAAACTACAGTTTTACGCTACCACAGCGTATCAGTGTGGCTATCTGAAAGAGCAGCGTGCGCAAAGTTTGATTGCAGCGCCGCATCATTTAATTAGTACAGAAATCTACAGCGGGCTTATTCAACAAGGCTTTCGCCGCAGTGGTAAATTTGCTTACCGCCCACATTGTGAGCTTTGCAACGCCTGCATTGCGGTGCGTGTGCCAGTCGTTACTTTTCAGCCTACCCGCAGCCAAAAACGCGCTTTAAAGCAACATGGCGATATGCGCGTGCAAATGCGGCCGCTAATATTTCAACAAAACCACTTTGAGCTGTACTTAGCTTACCAAATTGCTCGCCATGATGTTGAGGACGACGAAGCCAAAAACCTTGAGGAGTATCGCAATTTTCTCACGCAAAGTAATATAGAAAGCTACCTCTTAGAGTTTGTAGAGGACGGTCAGCTCAAAATGGTGAGTGTGGTAGATGTGGTGAATGATGGCGTTTCAGCGGTTTATACGTTTTATGATACGACTGACAAAAAAGCCAGTTACGGCACTTATAACGTGCTGTGGCAAATAGAATGGGCGAAAAGTTTAGGTTTGCCATTTTTGTATTTAGGTTATTGGATTGCTGCCAGCCCAAAAATGGCTTATAAGCAATTATTTCAGCCACAACAAAAGTTAATCGACGGCGAATGGCTTTAAATTAAGCGTTTACTTTACAATAACAATTATCTAATAAAACCAAGTGAATATGCGCCGTAAACTGATTGTTGCTAACTGGAAAATGTACGGTAATTTGCATGAAAATGCGGCTTTAATCAATGCTATTAAGCCTGCGCTAGCCAAGTTAAATAACGCGGATTACGTGATTTGCGCACCGCACCCTTATCATCAACAAACCAAAGATTTATTGCAGGGCAGCAATATTGCCTGGGGCGCTCAAAACGTAAGCCGCTTTGAAGAGGGCGCTTATACGGGCTCGGTATCCGCCAATATGCTCAAAGATTTTGGCTGTACACACGCTATTATTGGGCATTCTGAGCGACGCGCTTTGGTTTATGAAGATAACATTACCGCTGCCTCTAGCTTTGGCGCGGTGATCAACGCAGGCATTACCCCAATATTTTGTGTAGGTGAAACAGGTGCAGAGCGCGCTGCTGGCAAAGCCGAGACAGTGATTGATAGCCAACTACGCGCTATTTTAGAAACATTAGGTGAAGATGTTTTTTACAGAGCCGTTAAATTGCGCGCGGTGATTTCATATGAGCCCGTGTGGGCAATAGGCACGGGCGTTGCAGCCACACCACAACAAGCGCAAGAAATGCATGTGGTGATTCGTAATATCATTGCAGAGCGTGATAGCGAGGTGGCAAAGCGCGTCAGAATCCTCTACGGAGGAAGCGTAAATCCGCAAAATGCGTTACAATTACTGGTTATGCCTGATATAGACGGCGCGTTAGTAGGGCGCTGTTCGTTAAAGGCCGAAGAATTTATTGCAATATGCCAAGCAGGGCATGCTATTTAAGAATATTTTAAGGTACGGAAAATGGAAAAATTTGTGTTAATTATCCATGTGTTAGCCGCAATTGGTGTCACAGGATTAGTATTATTACAGCACGGCAAAGGCGCTGATATGGGCGCTGCTTTTGGTAGCGGTGCATCTGGTAGTTTGTTTGGCGTTTCAGGCTCATCTAATTTTATGAGTAAAGCAACCGCTGGTTTTGTAGCCATTTTTTTTGCGACCAGCTTAACGCTAACTTATTTATCTAGCCATAAAGCGGCAGATAGCAGTGTGGTTAAAGTGCCAGCTAAAGCAGTTGTTGCACCCGCATCATCAGATGCGGCAATATCAGTTGATCCAGCTAAAGTGACTCCACCAAAACCGCAAAACGTTCCACAATAATCAGCCAATTAAAAACTTAATAAAAATTCATTAAAAACCGTACATTTGCTTGATATAATGCGCAAAAGTTTTAGGTAAGCCGTCGTGGTGGAATTGGTAGACACGCAGCCTTGAGGTGGCTGTGATGAATAATCGTGAGAGTTCGAGTCTCTCCGTCGGCACCAGTAATCTCTGCGCATAAATAGTGTGTAAATAGTTGTTAAAAATATAATATTTAAATTTAGAACAAACTAGCTAAAATTAAGTCTAGTTTTACGAGTGAAGTGTAAAGGTCTAGAAGACTTTAGAGAACCTAAAAGATTTTAGAGGGCATAGTGCTAGAAAATTATTTTCCAATTTTGTTATTTATCTTAGTCGGCTTAGGCGTTGGTCTTGGGCCACTTATCCTTGGTAAGCTGGTGTCTCCCAATAAGCCAGACGCTGAGAAAAACTCCCCCTACGAATGTGGTTTTGAAGCCTTTGAAGATGCACGAATGAAGTTCGATGTGCGCTACTATTTAGTTGCCATTTTGTTCATTTTATTTGATCTAGAAATTGCATTTTTATTCCCTTGGGCAGTAGCTCTGAATGAACTTGGTTTGTTCGGCTTTTGGGCGATGATGCTCTTTCTAGGTGTGTTAGTCATCGGCTTCATTTATGAGTGGATGAAAGGTGCATTGGAATGGGACTAATCATTGAAAACTTAATAATCATCAATCTAGCGACAAAGGTGCTGGCATGAGCTTAGAAGGTGTATTAGAAAAAGGCTTTGTTACTACAACGCTAGATACGGTTATCAACTATACTCGTACCGGCTCAATGTGGCCCATGACATTTGGTTTGGCTTGTTGTGCGGTAGAGATGATGCACGCAGGGGCTGCGCGTTATGATTTAGACCGCTTCGGCATTGTATTTCGCCCAAGCCCACGTCAATCAGATGTGATGATTGTTGCAGGTACGCTGGTGAATAAAATGGCGCCAGCCTTGCGTAAGGTATATGACCAAATGGCTGAGCCACGCTGGGTGATTTCAATGGGTAGTTGTGCTAACGGTGGTGGCTACTACCATTATTCTTATGCTGTAGTGCGTGGCTGTGATCGTATTGTGCCAGTCGATGTTTATGTGCCAGGTTGTCCACCAACTGCTGAGGCCTTGCTCTATGGCATTATTCAGCTGCAGAAAAAAATCAAACGAACTAATACGATAGCGCGCTAATAAGATGAGTATTCGTTTACAAGAGCTCCAAAAAACGCTCACTGAAATATTTGGCGAAAAAATTAGTCATTCAGTCATTGCGCTGGAAGAGCTATCAGTTCAATGCAAACCTGCCGATCTAATTGAAGTCTGCGAAACCCTCAAAAATCACGCTAGTTTAAAATTTGAACAGCTGATCGATTTGTGCGGTGTTGATTACAGTGATTACGCAGATGGTACATACGAAGGTTTACGTTACGCCAGTGTCTTGCATTTGCTAAGCGTTGAACATAATCACCGTTTACGCGTAAAATCATTTGCCCAAGATGATGACTTCCCGGTTTTACCAACATTAGTTGACGTATGGTCTGTTGCAAATTGGTTTGAACGTGAGGCATTTGATTTATATGGTTTGATGTATGAAAATCATCCAGACTTGCGTCGCTTACTCACAGACTATGGCTTTGTTGGTCACCCTTTCCGCAAAGATTTCCCAATGATTGGTAATGTAGAAATGCGCTATGACCCTGAACAGCAGCGTGTGATTTATCAGCCGGTATCGATTGAGCAGCGTAATAATGTACCAAGAATTATTCGTCACGAGGGCGTAAATCATGGCTGAGATTAGAAATTACACCATGAACTTTGGCCCGCAACACCCTGCTGCACACGGCGTGCTGCGATTGGTGCTAGAGCTAGATGGTGAAGTAATTCAACGTGCTGACCCGCATATTGGTTTGCTGCATCGTGGTACAGAGAAGCTTGCTGAAAATCGTACCTATTTACAATCTGTGCCGTATATGGACAGGCTTGATTACGTGTCGATGATGGTCAATGAGCATGCGTATGTCATGGCCATTGAGAAAATGCTCAAGCTGGATGTGCCGATTCGCGCGCAATATATCCGTGTGATGTTTGATGAAATCACTCGCGTACTGAATCATTTATTGTGGCTGGGCGCACATGCACTGGACGTTGGCGCAATGTCAGTCTTCTTGTATGCATTCCGTGAACGTGAAGATTTATTTGATATGTATGAAGCCGTTTCAGGTGCACGTATGCATGCTGCGTACTACCGCCCAGGCGGCGTGTATCGCGATTTGCCCAATCAGATGCCGCAACACCAAACGACTAAATTCCGCAGTGATAAACAAATCAATAAGCTCAACGAAAATCGTCAAGGTTCATTTTTAGACTTTGTTGAAGATTTTACGAATCGCTTCCCAATCTATATTGATGAGTACGAAACATTATTGACAGATAATCGTATATGGAAGCAGCGTACCGTTGGTGTGGGTGTGGTGACTCCTGAGCGTGCTTTAAATCTTGGTATGACTGGTCCAATGCTACGTGGCTCAGGTATTGCATGGGATTTACGTAAAAAACAACCTTATGAAGTGTATGACCAGCTGGATTTTGATATTCCAATTGGTGTGAATGGTGATTGTTACGACCGCTATCTAGTGCGTATGGAAGAGTTTAGGCAATCAAATAGTATTATTAAACAATGCGTTACATGGTTAAAAGCTAATCCAGGCCCAGTCATTAGTGAAAATACTAAAGTCGCTAGCCCGAACCGCGAGGCGATGAAGCAAGACATGGAAGCGATGATTCATCACTTCAAATTGTTTACAGAAGGCTTCCATATTCCGGCGGGTGAGGCGTATGCGGCGGTTGAACACCCTAAAGGTGAGTTTGGTATTTACATGATTTCAGACGGTGCCAATAAGCCGTATCGATTGAAAATTCGTGCGCCAGGGTTTCCGCATTTAGCCGCTCTGGATGAGATGACTAAAGGTCACATGATTGCCGACTTGGTGGCGATTATTGGTACGCAAGATATTGTATTTGGTGAGATAGATAGATAGATATGTTAAGCACAGAATCAATTGCCAAAATCGAGTACGAACTCACAAAATATCCCGCTGAAAATCGTTTGGCGGCGGTAATGAGTGCACTACGTATCGCACAAACTGAAAAGGGCTGGTTAAGCCCTGAAACGATTCAGTTTGTTGCGGATTACTTAGGTATTCCAGCTATCGCTGCTATGGAAGTAGCGACTTTTTATAATATGTATGATTTGCAGCCAGTTGGCCAGTACAAAATCACTATTTGTACTAATATTTCTTGTATGTTGCGCGATAGCGATTCGATTGTGAATCATTTGCAAAATAAACTGGGTGTTGGTTTCAACGAAGTTACGCCTGATGGCAAGTTTTGTTTAAAAGAAGGCGAGTGTATGGGCACTTGTGGTGGTGCGCCGTTGATGCACATTAACAATACGCAAATGCATGAATATCTTACGCCAGCCAAAGTTGATACTATTTTAGAGGGTTTGAAATAATGCCTGATGACTTCAATTATCCCGTCCATAAAATGGCTAAATCTGGCCAAACGTTGATGGCACTTCGTACACTAGATTATGAGAATCCACGTAGTCTTGCGACTTATCAAAACCTAGGTGGCTACGAGCAGCTCAGAAGAATCGTCACTGATAAGGTTAAACAAACTGACATTATTAGCCAGGTAAAAATTTCTGGTTTGCGCGGTCGTGGCGGTGCTGGGTTTCCTACCGGCTTAAAATGGAGCTTCATGCCGCGTTATTACGACGGCATCAAATATCTTGTTTGTAATTCTGATGAAGGCGAGCCAGGCACATTTAAAGACCGCGATATCATCCGCTACAACCCGCATCAACTGATTGAGGGTATGGCGATTGCGGCGTACACATTGGGTGCGCGTGTAGGCTACAACTATATTCATGGGGAAATTTGGCAAGATTATGAGATTTTTGAAGCCGCATTAGCAGAAGCGCGTGCCGCTGGCTTTATCGGTGAAAATCTATTTGGTACTAACTTTAGTTTTGATTTGTATGCAGTACATGGCTACGGTGCGTATATTTGCGGCGAAGAAACTGCGCTAATTGAGTCTATAGAAGGCAAAAAAGGCCAGCCACGATTTAAGCCGCCATTCCCAGCTAGCTATGGTGTATTTGGCAAGCCAACTACTGTTAACAACACCGAAAGCTTTGCATCTATTCCTTGGATTATGCAGTACGGTGGTCAGGCGTTTGCAGATTTAGGTGTATCAGGTTCTGGCGGTACAAAAATATTCTCGATATCAGGCCATGTGGAAAAGCCAGGTAATTACGAAGTGAAAATGGGTATGCCATTTACTGAGTTACTGGCGCTTACAGGTGGTGTTTGGAAAGGTCGTAAGCTTAAAGCCGTTATTCCAGGTGGACCATCGACAGCAGTGATGGCGGCTGAGCAGATTTTAGGTGCGACTATGGATTACGAAGGTTTAAGCAAAGCAGGTTCAAGTCTAGGTGCCGGCTCAATGATCGTGATGGATGACACTACTTGTATGGTAAAAGCGTTGCAGCGCCTGAGTTATTTCTTCTATGAAGAGTCTTGCGGCCAATGTACGCCTTGCCGCGAAGGTACTGGCTGGCTATATCGTGTGATTACTCGCATTGTTGAGGGTAAAGGCAAGATGGAGGATTTAGATTTGCTAACCGATGTAAGTGGCAATATCTCAGGCCGTACGATTTGCGCATTGGGTGAAGCTGCGGCAACACCCGTCATTAGTTTTGTGAAACATTTTCGCCATGAGTTTGAGTATTACATTACGCATGGCAAAAGCATGGTAGAAGGTAGCTAGATGTTAAATATTGAAATAGATGGCAAAGCTATTGAAGTCGAACATGGCTCTACCATTATTGATGCAGCTGATTTAGTTGGCGTCGAAATCCCACGTTTTTGTTACCACAAAAAATTATCAGTTGCGGCTAACTGTCGCATGTGTTTGGTGCAAGTAGAGAAGTTTGCAAAACCATTGCCAGCATGCGCAACACCAGTAGCTGATGGCATGAAAATTTTTACACGCTCTAAAGCAGCTATTGAAGCGCAACAAAGTGTGATGGAATTTTTACTCATCAATCACCCGTTAGATTGCCCAATTTGTGACCAAGGTGGCGAGTGTGATTTGCAAGACATTGCCATGGCTTATGGCACGCCAAAAACACGCTATACCGAAGAAAAACGTGTGGTTATTAACAAAAATATCGGCCCGTTGATTAGCACAGATATGACCCGTTGTATTCAATGTACGCGTTGTGTGCGCTTCTTAAAAGAAGTTGGCGGCATGATGGAGCTTGGTCTTGTTGGCCGTGGTGAACATGCTGAAATTACGGCTTATGTTGATAAGTCAGTCAATTCTGAATTATCGGGCAATATCATTGATTTGTGCCCAGTCGGCGCGTTGACCAGCAAACCATTCCGCTACTCAGCACGCAGTTGGGAGCTAACACGCCGCCCAAGTATTGCCCCGCATGATGGCTTAGGTTCGCACATTGAAGTGCATGTTAAAGATAATAAAGTCATGCGTGTGTTACCGCGTGAAAAAGAATCTATCAATGAATGTTGGTTGTCTGACCGAGATAGATACTCTTATGAAGGCCTAAATAGCCCAGACCGCTTACAAGTGCCAATGATCAAACACAATGGTGCATGGGTCGAAACAGATTGGAAAACAGCGCTAGAGTTTGCTGCAGGTCAAATTAAAGATATTACTAATCAGCATGGTGGTGATGCGTTAGGCGTGCTAGTTTCACCCAATAGCACCATGGAAGAGGGTTACTTAGCTAAGCAAATTGCTAATGGTTTAAATTGTGGCAATATAGATTACCGCTTGCGTCAAACTGACTTTAGGCTTGATGGTAAACGTTTTGGTACGCCTTGGATGGGTTGTAATGTGGATGAGTTGGAAAACTTAGACCGCATCTTAGTCATCGGCTCAAATCTGCGTAATGAACACCCACTATTAGCACAGCGTTTCCGTAAAGCCGTTGCAAATGGCGCAGAGTTATCAGTGGTAAGCCCACTAGATAATAATCCGTTGATGGATGTTGCACATAAAGTGATTGTGCGTCCGAACGATATGGTCAATGTGCTCGGTCAAATTTTAAAAGCGATGTCAGGTTTGCAAAAACTTTCGCTTTGTTTGCCGCCATCACTCAATGCTTTACTAGAAGATATTAAAGTACGTCCAAACACCCAAGCGATGGCTGAAAGCTTAGCTGGGCATGGCAAAGATATGGATTTAATCGCGCCACGCGTCGGTATTTTTATTGGTAATTTAGGCTATAACGATCCACGCTTTACTGAGCTATACACAATGGCTGAAGCCATTGGTGGTATTTGTGGCGCTAAAGGCGGTATTTTACCAGCCGCAGCCAATAGCACTGGTATGCACATGATGCACGTGATGCCAGAGCCAACAGGCATGCATGCGCGTGCTATGTTAGAAGTGCCCCGTAAAGCCTATTTGTTAGTCAATATTGAGCCTGAATTAGATTGCCAACACGCAGCATTAGCAAAAGCCGCTATGGCACAAGCTGAATGTGTCGTTGCATTAACGGCTTTTAAATCAGCGGCCTTAGAGCATGCTGATGTGCTCTTACCAATTGCGCCATTTACTGAAACATCTGGTACGTTTATGAGTATGGAAGGTCGAGTACAAAGCTTTCAGGCAGTTACTAAGCCACTAGGTGAGTGTCGCCCTGCTTGGAAAGTACTGCGTGTGCTAGCGAATACATTAGGGCTTGCAGGCTTTGAATATGACAGCTCTGAGCAAGTTAAAGCAGCAATATTTAAAGGTGAAAAGCCGTCAAATGTGGTGTGGCGTAACTTAAATAACAATCTTAAAGAAATGGTTGAAATTCAAGTAAATGTCAAAAATGAGGGCTTGCAACGCATTGGTGAAGTGCCACAATACGAATCAGATCCGATTGTGCGCCGCTCACCGCCACTGCAAAAAACAAAATACAACGTTAAGCCAATGGCGCGTATGCATAGCCAGCAGATTGAAAAATTAGGTCTGAAAGAAGGCGATTTAGTGTTAGTAAAGCAAGACAAAGGTCAGGCAGTATTAAGTGTTCGTACCGATAATCACGTAGCTTTAGGTTGTGTACGTGTAGCTGCTGCGCATGAAGATACGATTACTTTAGGTGACATGATGGGTGATATTAGCTTGGAAAAATTCACGCAAGAACAGTATGACCATTACAAAACAGCCGTAATGGAAGCAACTGTATGATGAGTTTTTTAAATGACCTAATTTATGGTGACCATTGGTGGAATGGTGTCGCAGTTACCCTAACACTTTGGACGCTATTTAAAATAGTGTTAATCGTACTGCCTTTAATGGGTGCAGTTGCTTACCTTACACTCGCTGAGCGTAAGGTGATTGGCTATATGCAAGTGCGTATAGGCCCAAATCGCGTAGGTTATTTTGGGCTTTTGCAACCCGTTGCAGATGGCTTAAAGCTGTTATTCAAAGAAATTATTATTCCCGCAGCGTCAAACAAAGCATTATTTTTGCTTGGCCCTGTATTGGCAATTGCACCAGCGTTTGCAGCTTGGGCAGTTATTCCGTTTGATGCAACGCTAGTATTAGCTGATATTGATGCTGGCTTACTTTATATCTTAGCGATGACTTCTGTAGCCGTATATGGAGTGATTATTGCAGGCTGGGCATCTAATTCTAAATATGCGTTTTTAGGTTCACTGCGCTCTGCTGCACAAATTGTTAGTTACGAAATCGCTATGGGTTTTGCGCTAGTTGGTGTGTTGATGTGCGCCAACTCATTGAATCTTGGCAAAATTGTAATGGGTCAAGAAGGCGGCTTATTGCATTGGTATTTCCTACCTTTATTCCCATTATTTATTGTGTATTTTATTAGTGCGGTTGCAGAAACTAACCGCGCACCATTTGACGTGGCCGAGGGTGAGTCTGAAATTGTTGCTGGATTCCATGTGGAATATTCAGGCATGGCATTTGCAGTATTCTTTTTAGCCGAATACGCCAACATGATTTTGGTGTGCATGTTAGCGGCACTCATGTTCTTAGGTGGCTGGTTATCACCGTTCAGCTTTATCCCTGATAGCTTTTTGTGGTTGTTGGCAAAAGTAGCATTTTTACTATTTTTCTTCTTATGGTTTAGAGCAACATTTCCACGCTATCGTTATGACCAAATCATGCGCTTGGGCTGGAAAATATTTATTCCTATCACTATTGTTTGGATCGTTTTCGTAGCGGCTATGATGCAAACTTCATTAGCGCATTGGTTTCATTAATTATGTTTAAGTCTATAAAAAACACACTCGGTAGCTTGATGTTGATTGAGCTACTAAAAGGCATGGCGTTAACAGGCCGTTACTTTTTTGCACGTAAAATTACTATTCAATACCCTGAAGAGCGTACTCCACAATCCAATCGTTTTCGTGGTTTACACGCGTTACGTCGCTACCCAAATGGTGAAGAGCGCTGTATCGCTTGTAAGCTTTGCGAAGCAGTTTGCCCAGCAATGGCAATCACCATTGAGTCTGAGCAACGCGAAGACAACACGCGCCGCACCACACGATATGATATTGATTTAACTAAATGTATTTTTTGTGGGCTTTGTGAAGAATCTTGCCCTGTAGACAGTATTGTTGAAACCCGCATTTTTGATTATCACGGTGAGAAAAAAGGTGATTTGCTTTATACCAAAGACATGTTGCTAGCAGTAGGCGATAAATACGAGAGCCAAATTGCGGCTGACCGTGAACAAGATAGGGCATTTCGCTAAGTTATAAACTTAGTGTGAAAGACCCTAAATAAGTTGATTAGAGAACTACCATCATGATTTTTACCGATTTTGTTTTTTACGCACTAGCAGCCATATTGGTCTTTGCTGCGCTGCGCGTGATTACTGCCCGCAACCCAGTACATGCCGCACTTAATTTAGTATTGGCTTTCTTTACAGCCTCTGGTATTTGGTTATTGTTACAAGCTGAGTTCTTAGCAATCGCACTTGTGCTGGTGTATGTAGGCGCTGTGATGGTGCTGTTTTTATTCGTAGTGATGATGCTTGACATTAACCTTGACCGATTGCGTGAAGGCTTTTGGAAAGCCCTGCCAATAGCATTGCCTATCGGCATTCTGATGGCAATAGAGATGGTGCTGATTTTAAGCAATAAGCTGTTTGTGATTCGCCCAAACGATATAGAAGTGGTCACAAGCACCAGCAATACATTAGCGCTGGGCCGTGTTATTTACACAGATTATCTACTAGCTTTTGAGCTAGCTTCAGTTGTATTGTTGGTTGCCATTGTTGCGGCGATTGCACTAACTTTGCGAGATAGAAAAGACAGTAAATCGATGGATCCGTCCCTCCAAGTGTTAGCTAAAAAGAAAGACCGATTAGTGATTGTTAAAATGGATAGCTACAAAGAGCCTATTGCCGATGTAGTGGATGAGGTGAAAAAATAATGCACGTTACTCTTACGCATTACTTAGTTTTAGCCTCCGTTTTGTTCGCTATTTCAGTGATTGGTATTTTTCTAAATCGCAAAAATGTCATTATTTTATTGATGGCAATCGAGCTTATGTTATTAGCTGTGAATTTGAATTTCATTGCATTTTCACATTACTTAAATGACATTGCAGGTCAAGTATTTGTGTTTTTCATCTTAACGGTTGCAGCAGCTGAGTCAGCTATTGGCTTAGCAATACTGGTCGTATTATTCCGTAATTTGCGCACCATCAACGTAGACGATTTGGACGCTCTAAAAGGGTAGAAAAGAAATAATAATGACAATGCAACATCTCTATTTAGCTATCCCACTTTTACCCCTCATTGCAGCAATAATTGTTGGGTTGTTTGGTAGCCTTATGCCGCGAGCTACTTCTCACTGGCTTACAATTTTTGGCGTGGGCTTGTCATTTGCAATGTCTGTTTGTGTTTTGCAAGATGCCATGCAAGGCCATGTTTACAACCAAACTGTATATACTTGGTTAACTTCAGGTGATGTGAATTTTGAAGTTGGCTTCTTAATCGATAATCTATCTGCCATGATGATGGTGGTAGTGACATTTGTGTCGCTTATGGTGCATGTATATACCATCGGCTACATGAGAGAAGACCCAGGCTATAGTCGTTTTTTTAGCTATATTTCTTTATTCACATTTGCAATGCTGATGTTAGTCATGGCAAACAACTTCATGCAGTTATTTTTTGGCTGGGAAGCGGTAGGTCTTGTTTCTTACTTATTGATTGGTTTTTGGTACAAAAGACCAACGGCGATTTACGCCAATTTGAAAGCGTTTTTGGTCAATCGCGTTGGTGATTTTGGCTTTTTATTAGGTATTGGTTTAGTTTTATATTACTTTGGAAGCCTTGATTACGCAGCGGTGTTTTCAGTTGCGCCTAAGTTTGCTGATACAACGATCAGCTTATTGCCGAATACGCAGTGGTCACTGATGACTGTGACTTGCATATTGTTGTTTATCGGCGCGATGGGTAAATCTGCACAAGTACCATTACACGTTTGGCTGCCAGATTCTATGGAAGGCCCAACGCCAATTTCCGCATTGATTCATGCCGCTACAATGGTCACTGCTGGTATTTTTATGGTGGCACGCATGTCGCCGCTATTTGAAATGTCGGATACAGCACTCTCGTTTGTACTGATTATCGGTGCAATTACAGCCTTATTCATGGGTTTCTTGGGTATTATTCAAAACGATATTAAGCGTGTCGTGGCTTATTCAACACTATCTCAATTAGGTTATATGACAGTCGCGCTTGGTTGCTCAGCTTACTCCGTAGCGATTTTCCACTTGATGACCCATGCGTTTTTTAAAGCCTTGCTATTCTTAGGTGCAGGCTCAGTGATTATGGGCATGCATCACGATCAAGATATCCGTAATATGGGTGGTTTGCGTAAATATATGAAAATAACTTGGATTACCTCGCTGATTAGCTCATTAGCCTTGATTGGTACGCCGCTACTTTCAGGTTTTTACTCAAAAGATAACATCATTGAAGCGGCACATGCTTCAACCATAACTGGTAGTGGTTTCGCTTACTTTGCAGTGCTAGTAGGTGTGTTTGTGACAGCTTTCTATAGCTTTCGCATGTACTTTTTAGTGTTTCACGGTAAAGAGCGCTGGATGGAAACTAAAAGCTTGGAAACTAAAAGCCCTGAAGCTAAAAATTCGCACGCGATAGATCATGCGCATGACGACCATGCGCACGATGATCACGCAGATGACAACCATAGCCATGATGAACACCACCACGGTTTATTACCTAACCAAACACCACATGAAAATGGCTGGGTCGTGTCATTACCATTAATTTTATTAGCGATTCCTTCGTTAGCAGTTGGTTATTTTGCACTTGAGCCGATGTTATTTGGAGATTTTTTTAAAGGTGTGATTACTGTTAATCACGATGCGCACCCAGCGATGCGTGAGTTGACGCATCATTTCCATGAAATTTATCACAGCGCATTTGGTATGGCCATGCATGCACTGACCACACCACCGTTTATACTAGCGAGCTTAGGCGTATTCACCGCGTGGTTCTTCTATATGAAACGCCCAGACATCCCAGCGGCGATTCAAAATAAGTTTAGCGCCATTAACAAAGTGCTTGAGAGTGCTTATGGTATTGATAGGCTCTACGTTAGAGTGTTTGCCGATGGCTCACGATTTGTTGGTAGCAACTTATGGAAATACGCAGATGTTAAGTTTATTGACGGCACGCTAGTGAATGGCACGGCACGCTTGATTCGTAGCGTATCTGGCGTCATTCGCCATTTGCAATCAGGCTTAATTTACCATTATGCGTTTGCCATGATTATTGGTGCATTCATCTTACTCACTCTATTTACTAAAGCATTGTTTGTATAAGCTGAAGTTATTTAAATTCTGAAAAATTACTTAATGTTCGAAACTCAACTACTCAGTCTAGCTATTTGGGTGCCTATTTTTGCAGGCATTCTAGTCTTATTTACTGGCAATGATAAAAATGCATCACTAGCCCGATGGTTAGCGCTTGCAGGCAGTATTGTCGCGTTTGCAGTCACTATTCCACTTTACACGCAGTTTGATTTTGCTAATGGTGGTTTTCAGTTTGTAGAGAGCTATGAGTGGATTACTGCATTTAATATTCGTTATAGCTTAGGTGCAGATGGCATCGCAATTCCACTGATTTTACTGACTAGCTTTACAACTATTTTGGTCGTTATCTCTAGTTGGGAAGTGATTCAAACACGCGTTGCACAATACAACGCAGCATTTTTAATCATGTCTGGCTTGATGATTGGTGTGTTTTCAGCGCTTGATTCTATTATGTATTATATTTTTTGGGAGGCCATGCTGATACCAATGTTCTTGGTCATTGGTATATGGGGCGGTCCAAACCGTGTTTATGCCACCATTAAGTTTTTCTTGTACACGTTGCTTGGCTCATTGCTTATGCTGGTGGCGTTCATTTACTTATTCCATAAAACAGGTAGTTTTGCAGTGGTTGACTTTTATAAATTACCACTTGATATGAATGCGCAACTACTGATTTTTGGTGCTTTTTTTATGGCGTTTGCAGTAAAAATCCCAATGTGGCCAGTACATACTTGGTTGCCAGATGCGCACGTTGAAGCACCTACTGGTGGCTCCGTGATTTTGGCTGCCATTATGCTTAAATTAGGCGGCTATAGCTTTCTGCGCTTCGCTATGCCTATTACGCCAGATGCTTCGCTCCATTTAGCGCCTTATATGATTGCACTTTCACTGATCGCGGTAGTTTATATTGCCTTTGTGGCTTTAGTACAAACTGACATGAAGAAGCTAATTGCTTACTCATCTATTTCGCACATGGGTTTTGTCACATTAGGCTTTTTCATTTTTTACAGTGCAGGTAAAACTATTGCATTGGAAGGCGCAATTGTACAAATGATTTCGCATGGCTTTATTTCAGCTGCAATGTTTTTGTGCGTAGGTGTGCTGTACGACCGTGTACACAGCCGCAATATCGCCGACTATGGCGGAGTTGTGAACACCATGCCGATGTTTGCTGGCTTTGCAGTATTGTTTGCAATGGCAAATGCTGGCTTACCAGGCACATCAGGCTTTGTTGGCGAGTTCATGGTGATTTTAGGCGCTATTCAAGCTAACTTTTGGTATGCATTTGCCGCAGCTACCACATTGATTATGGGTGCTGCATACACGCTATGGATGGTGAAGCGCGTGTTTTACGGTGAAGTGACGCACAAGCATGTAGCTGAGCTACAAGACTTAAATAAGCGTGAGTTTTTAGTATTATCTATTTTGGCAGCTTGTGTGATTGGCTTTGGTGTTTACCCTAAACCGATTACCGATATCACCCACGCTTCGGTTGCTCAATTTTTAAGCCACATGTCAGTGAGCAAATTACCATGATGAATATTCAATCAGATGTGATGGCAGCTTTGCCTGAAATTATAGTGCTAGCTATGGCGATGGCTATTTTGCTAGTCGATTTGTTTTTAAAACCCAGCAACCGTATTGCTATTTACTTATTAGCGCAATTGACTTTACTTGCAGGTATTGTTGCAACGGTTACTACGCATACTGCAGTGATTGGTTTTAGCTTTAGTGGTTTATTTATAGATGACAGCCTCAGCGACACCTTAAAAGTGATGATGATGTTAAGTACATTTATCTATTTTGTTTATACGCGTGAGTATCTAGTTATTCGCAAGTTATTCTGCGGTGAGTTTTATGCGCTATGTTTGTTTGCGTTGTTAGGCATGATGATTATGGTGTCTGGTAGTCATTTCTTAAGTCTTTATATCGGCTTAGAGCTACTTTCACTGAGTTTATATGCCTTAGTAGCGCTTGATCGCGATAACGCCCGCGCGACTGAAGCTGCAATGAAATACTTTGTATTGGGTGCATTAGCTTCAGGCATGTTGCTCTACGGTATTTCGATGATTTATGGTGCTACAGGTAGCTTAAACATCAACGAAGTTTCAACAAGTATATTAAACGGCAATTTGCATAAACCTGTGTTGGTGCTGGGTTTAGTATTTGTGGTGTCAGGCTTGGCATTTAAATTAGGTGCGGTACCTTTTCAAATGTGGGTGCCCGATGTGTATGAAGGCGCACCAACGCCAATGACGCTATTTATTGCATCTGTGAGTAAATTAGCGGCTTTTGCTTTTGTGATTCGCTTTTTAGCACAAGGATTATCAGCGTTGAGTGGCGATTGGACGAGCATGCTGATCATCATGGCAGTATTGTCTATGGCAATTGGTAATATTACAGCGATCGCGCAAACAAATTTAAAACGTATGCTTGCATATTCTACTATTTCACATGTTGGCTTTTTATTGTTCGGCATTATGGCCGCTACAATCAATGGCTATGCTTCAGCCTTGTTATACATTTCGGCATACGTGTTAATGACCTTAGCTGGTTTTGGTGTGATGTTACTACTGTCTCGTAAAGGTTTCGAAGCAGAGCAGATTTCAGACCTTAAAGGCTTAAATACTCGCAGCCCATGGTTTGCTTTTATGATGATGATTACCATGTTTTCAATGGCTGGCGTGCCGCTAACAGTTGGTTTCTTTGCAAAATTCACAGTACTACAAGCAGCTTTGCAGGCTGGTTACGTAGGCCTAGTAGTATTTGCAGTGTTAATGGCAGCGATCGGCGCTTATTATTATTTACGTGTGGTGTGGTATATGTATTTCGAAAAGCCACAAGATCATTCAGCCATTAGCGCACCAGCTGACATGAAACTAGTGTTAAGCCTAAACGCATTGTTATTGCTAGCTTTAGGCTTATTCCCACAACCGCTCATGAACATCGCAGGTCGTGCAATGCAGTTAAGTATTCAATAACTTATGGCAATTACAGTACTGTTAATTTTAAGTTTTATAGTAGCTAACTTGCCATGGTTTTCAGATAAATTGTTTTATGCAATTCCGCTAAAAAATGCGCATAAAAATGTAGCTATTTGTCTAGGTGAGTTAGTTGTGTTGTATTTTGTGGTCGGTGGAATTGCCCTGTATGCTGAAAAAGCCACACTTGGGCAAATCGCCCCACAAGGCTGGGAATTTTATACAGTTACCTTTTGTTTATTTTTGGTATTTTCTTTTCCTGGTTTTGTTTATCGCTATTTTTGGAAGTAAACAGTGCATAGTCATGATGACCAAGTCAGTGAGCTAATCGAAACATGTATAAGCTCTGAAACGGTTCTTACTGGTGGAATGTTGCTAGTCAAGCGCGATCAAGTACGCTTAGCTAACGGCAAACAATTTCAACGCGAATACATCATCCACCCTGGTGCGGTGTTGGCTGTGCCACTATTACCTAACGGGAATATTCTGTTTGAACGTCAGTTCCGTTATCCGCTAAACCAAGTCTTTATTGAGCTACCTGCTGGAAAAATTGACCCAGATGAAACACCGCTAGAAACGGGCAAACGGGAGTTGTTAGAAGAAACTGGCTACACTGCTAAGAGTTGGGTGAGTTTGGGTTTGCAGCATCCTTGTATCGGCTATTCAAACGAAGTGATACACAACTTTTTAGCGCTTGATTTAACGCATACGCAGCATCAACCTGATGAAGATGAAGCGTTACAACTTTTTGAATTGTCTTTAGCAGATGCGCTCGAGCATATAAAAAACGGTAAAATTACGGATGCAAAAACCATTGTTGCACTCTATCAAACTGAGCGTTATTTAAGAGCTGCCACTTGAGCCAAGCGCTGATTATTGGTTGTGGCGATTTAGGTAGTCAAATAGCTAGCAGTTTGATTCAACTTGGATGTGATGTAATAGGTGTGCGTATTAGTAATAAACCCGTGCCAAACGGCGTGCAACTAGTACAAGCCGATGTCACTAAAATCCACAGTTTAGATCCACTCAAAAAACTCACTCCAAATATCCTTATTTATTGTATCGCCGCAACTGCGCAAACTGACGAAAATTATCTCGCGCATTATGTGCAAGGCTTAAAAAATGTGCTGAAAACCGTAAACCATGCGAATTTACAGCATGTATTTTTTGTTTCTAGCACCCGTGTTTATGGGCAAGCAACTGACGATTTATTAGATGAAAACGTCACAGCGATACCTAGCGATTTTGGTGGGCTACGTTTATTAGAAGCTGAAAATGTTTTAAAAGATTACGCGTTTAATAGTAGCGTTTTACGCCTATCTGGTATTTACGGTGTGGGGCGTTTACGTATGATTAACTTAGCGCAAAATATTGAAAGCTGGCCACTAACCAACACCTACAGCAATCGAATCAACCGTGATGATGCAGCAAGATTCACAGTATTTTTATGTGAAAAAGCGCTCAAAAATCAACCAATATCAGATTGCTATGTCGTGACCGATAGCGCGCCTGTTAGCCAATATGAAGTGCTGAATTGGATTGCACAGCAATTAAATACGCCTGAAAAGTTAGCACCTGCTATCTCGGGGGGCAAGCGTTTATCAAATCAACTATTACTTAGCACAGGTTTTAAACTGATGTTCCCTAGTTATCAAGAAGGTTACTCGGCATTACTCTCTAAGCATACTTAGTCGCGTGTTTTAAACCAACCTGCAATACTCACTCGCTCACGTTTGGCAGGTAGTACTTCATGCCAAAATTGTGCAGAATCAAACAGTACTAACTGCCCACCAACCGGTAGTATATCTTTGTGATTTTGTGCATCTAAATGTAGTCGCAACTCTCCACCATCAGTTGCCTGCCAATCGGCATTCAAGTACAAAACGCTAGAAATCTTACGGGTTTTCTGTGCTTGAAACTGGTCTAAGTGCTTAGCGTATCCTGCGCCAATAGGGTAAATGGCAAAATGACTTTCTAAGCTCTCTAAGCTTAAATAAAACCCAGCATTCAACGTACTTTGTACTGCAGACATCTGTCTTAAATAAGCTTTAATGGCTACATACTCAGTATTGTCATTAAGCCAGCTAATATAATCGCCCCGTAAATTTACATCGGTAGCTTTACTTAAGCCTACATTCGCTTTATGCGTAAGCTGTTGTTGGTGTGACGTGAGTGCTAATTCACGAAGATTAGTAATTTCCAGCGCAGATAAAAATTGCGGAATAACCACATAGCCAATGTCTTGTAACGAGTTCAATATTGTGGAATGGTTAGAATTTAACATTTACAAATTATAGCTTCAGCCACTACCTAAAAGCGCCTTGCGTTGGTTTAAACTTCAATTTACATTGCTTGAAACGCCTGCTTAAGCTAAAATTCAGCCTCTTTAAAAGTTAAGTTTTTAAAGTTAAAGGCGGTTAGCTCAGTTGGTTAGAGCGCTTGGTCGACATCCAAGAGGTCACCAGTTCGAATCTGGTACTGCCTACCAAACAAACCAAAATAAAATATAATTAAAAAGCCGCATTTAACACTTGTGGCTTTTATTATTTTTAATGAAAGAAATGTTATGCCAATTATTCGCTTGCCCGATGGTTCAGAACGCAGCTTTGACGCAGCCGTCACGGTGGCAAACGTTGCAGCTAGCATTGGGGCGGGCTTAGCCAAAGCGGCTTTGGCTGGCAATGTAGACGGCAAAATTGTAGATACTAGCTACTTAATTGAAAAAGATAGCAACTTAGCAATTATTACCGATAAAAGTGCTGAGGGCCTAGATGTTATTCGCCATTCAACAGCGCATTTATTGGCTTATGCTGTAAAAGAGCTATTCCCCGATTGCCAAGTGACCATTGGCCCAGTAATTGAAAATGGTTTCTTTTACGATTTTTCATACAAACGCCCATTCACACCTGATGACTTAGCCGCCATTGAAAAGAAAATGGT
>JANNBX010000024.1:0-14227 GCA_031385945.1 Methylophilaceae bacterium
TCAGTTTTCTGCCAGCCTTTGCGAGCAGGGCAATAATCTCTAAACGAGTGGGGTCTGCCAGCGCATACATGATGTCTGTTAATTCAACTTGCTCTATGTTGGGGTGTTTAATTTGCCTCATTAAAAGAATTTATCACATCTGTTAATAATATTCTATAGTTCTATTATATTCGAACAATGATAGAATGACTTTAATTAACGCTAAATCAACTATTAAAAATTACTAAGGGTCACCATGACAGATTTATTTTCTTCCTTTCAGTTAAAGGAAATCACGCTAAAAAACAGAATCGCCATCCCGCCTATGTGTCAATACATGGCTCAAGATGGCTTGGTGAATGACTGGCACAAAGTCCATTATACGAGCCTAGCGCGTGGCGGTAGCGGGCTGGTGATTGTAGAGGCCACCGCAGTGGCGCCAGAAGGGCGTATCACGCCAAATTGCTTAGGTATATGGAATGATGAGCAAGCGGAACGTTTACGCGAAATTGCAGCAGCAATCAAAGCGGCAGGTGCTATTCCAGGTATTCAAATTGCACATGCTGGACGTAAAGCCAGCGCCAATATTCCATGGGAGGGTGATGACCATATTGCTGCACAAGACCCGAGTGCATGGCAAACTATTGCGCCATCTGCAATCGCCTTTGGTGGTGATTTGCCGCGCGTGCCAACCGAAATGAGCATTGCTGAAATCAAACGCGTACAAAATGATTTTGCTGTAGCCGCTCAACGCGCGCTAGATGCAGGGTTTGAATGGTTAGAGCTACATTTTGCACATGGCTATTTGGCACAGAGTTTTTTCTCGCCCCATTCAAATCATAGAACAGATGAGTATGGCGGTAGTGATGAGAATAGAGCGCGATTCAGCTGTGAAACGCTTTCAGCAGTAAGAAAAGTGTGGCCAAATCATTTACCGTTAACTGCTAGATTTGGCGTTTTAGAGTTTGATGGTAAAGATGAAGAGACGTTAAAAGAATCTATTCAATTGGTAAAAGAGTGGCGAGCGCTTGGGCTAGATATGCTCAGTGTCAGCGTTGGCTTCACCATTCCAGACACTAATATTCCATGGGGGCCAGCATTTATGGCGCCTATTGCAGAGCGTGTGCGTAATGAAGCAAACATACCTGTTTCATCAGCATGGGGGTTTGGCGCACCTAAATTGGCTGATCAAGCCGTGCGCAATGAACAATTAGATTTGGTGATGATAGGCAGAGCGCACTTAGAAAACCCGAATTGGCCATATCAAGCTGCCAAAGAGTTAGGCAAAGAAAGCCCTGCTTGGATTCTACCGCCACCTTACGCACACTGGTTATCTCGATATAAAAACCCGACTGCCGACTAAGTGAATCAGGCAAATTGAGTTAGGGGCGTAATAAATATCACCCTTTACTCAAGCGCCTTGCACACAAAAGACGCTTAAAATCACCCAAATTTCGTAGATTTGGGTATTTGTCAGCCTATCAATAATGCCTACAAATCAGCGCATAATAATGTTTTGGGTTAAAATAATCTTATGCAAACTTCTACGATTAAATTTGAAAAATTCGCGCATTCACAAGATGATGAATGCCAAGCGCGCATTGTTGCGGCTAAAGCTAAGCTAGGTAAAAAACTGGTGATTTTAGGTCATCATTATCAGCAAGAAGGTGTGTATAAACACGCTGATTACACGGGTGACTCGCTAAAATTATCTCGTTACGCAGCAGATGTTGACGCCCAATATATTGTATTTTTAGGCGTGCATTTTATGGCGGAAGTGGCCGATATTTTAAGCCGCCCAGACCAAATTGCCATTTTGCCTGATTTAAGCGCGGGTTGCTCAATGGCGGATATGGCCAATTTAGCTAAAGTTGAGCGTAGTTTTCGTGAGCTCAATAAAGTATTAGATTTTGATGAAACCATCACGCCTGTTACCTACATTAACTCAGCGGCTGATTTAAAAGCTTTTTGCGGCGAGCATGGCGGTATTGTGTGTACTAGTACAAACGCGCCAAAAATCATTGATTGGGCGTTTAGTCAGCGTGAAAAAGTATTGTTTTTCCCTGACCAAAATTTAGGGCGTTGGAGCGGTTACAAAATGGGCATTCCGCTAGAGGAAATGCCTGTGTGGGACCCAGACCAACCAATGGGCGGTTTGACAGTTGAACAGATTAAAAACGCTAAAATCCTACTTTGGAAAGGCCATTGCGCGGTGCATCAGATGTTCCGCGAGCAAAATATTATTAACTTTCGCGCCCAGCACCCAGATGGTTTTGTGATTTCACACCCTGAAGCGCCGTTTGAAGTATGTTTAAACTCTGATTTTGTAGGCTCTACCGAATATATTTTAAAAACCGTCACAGACGCGCCAGCCGGCACTAAGTGGCTGGTGGGCACAGAGCTAAACTTAGTGAATCGCTTGGCTGCTAATATGAAGCCGCACGGTAAACTGGTACAGTTTATGAGCCATGTAGTGTGTGAATGCTCAACCATGGCGCGGATTGACCCGCAGCACTTGGCTTGGACATTAGAAAATTTAGCTGAGGGTAATGTAGTGAACCAAATTAAAGTGCCAGCAAATGAAGCTGTTTTGGCTAAGCTTGCGCTACAAAGAATGCTAGATAATTCATAATATTGACTAGCTGCCGCTGTATCAATTTTTAATTTGCGGTGCTGTTTTTTTGAATATGTCTGATGTAGCGGTAATTCTGTCTCACTAGGTAATGCTGCATCACTGGGTAATGCTACATCACTGGGTAATTATGTGCTTGGTAATCATGGTTCACTGGCCTATGTCCACTCAAGCCGTGCTTTAAACTATGTTTAAGACCAGCCACAGTCGTCATTAGTAACCTTGTCGCATCTTAGTCACGCCTATCAATTGTCATATTTTTGTCACATTACTTTAATAGACTAGTCTATCTTGAGTGTTGTGGCGCGAGTGATATTTTTAGCTGGTTGAGTAAAAGTGAATCACCGCAAATTGACACAAGTTAATTTTATTGCGGATTGAATGACACAACTTCATGTATTACTCACACAACCTTTCAATAAGCGCCATTACGCTGCCGCGAAATATATTTAGTCATTATTATTCAACTGGTTGCTGTGGTTTAAGAGAGGATTTTTTAAGCCACCAGCAACAATCTAACGCACAAAGTTTTGCCGTCTAGGCAATCAATGAAAAGCCTAAAGCATTGGTTTCAAGTGACCAACAACAGCTTGAGGTTGCATACAGACATTAAAAACTTATATGTCAGCTTAACGCTTATTATTGCATTACTTTGCTTTTTAGCAGGTACTTTGAGTTTTGTATTGTTACAAAACCGCTCTGAAGAGATTATCAAAAATAACTTATTTGAAGTTCAGGATGCTCGGAGTCGACTTTTTAGTCAATTGATTCGAGATAAGTTAGAGCGTGCCGAAGTAATTGCTAAAAACTTTTTATTTGCAGAAGTCATGCAAAAAAATATGCGCGATTATGAGTCAACGACTACGTTATATTTGATTACACAAGTGCTGGCGGATACAAATTTTTCGGGCGTATCGTTAGAGTCACTTGATGGTAAAAAATGGCAAAGTTATGGTAGCGCAATAGGAACTGACGCTTTAATACTCAAGCTCAATACGGCTAATCAACATGAGTTATTGTGGGATACAGGGTTATATTTGCGCAGTCGTTTGGCAATTAAAAGTGCAACGGGTGATTTGCTGGGTCACATTTCTTTAGAGCAGCCTATTGCGCTCAATAAATTAAACTTGGGCAAAAAACAAATTCAATCTGCCAATATTCGCATGCAAATCTGTGGTCTGGTCAGCAAAAATCTAGGTTGTCTGCCCGAAAAATCAGGGCAAAGCGCAGTCATCTTATCGTCTAGTGCTGACACCAACGTTGCTTTGATGCGCAAGATTATTACGCAAAATATAACGGGCGTTATCAGCATGAGCGATAAAAGTAATCAAAAAACTATTGTGGCGTATGGGCCAGTGGGTGATTTGGCTCTAGGTATGACTATGCAGATGGACGCAGATCAATTGTTTGCGCCTATTTTTGAGCAAGTTAAGTCGATGATGATTTATATTGTGTTGCTGTTGATGTTGGGTATGTTGTTGCTGCGTTTAAAAATATTACCAATAGTGCGCGTGATTGACGCTACACGCCAAGAAGCAGTGCAAAACGCAAATAAATTTAAAGCAGCAGTTGATAGCAACTATGACGCTTTTTTGATTTTTGATGCTGTAAATGATGGTGAGACCGATCAATTGTGCTGTTTTAACTGCACTTTCGCCAATGAAAAAGCGCGCCAATTATTAGGTCATTTTCAGTTACACACCTCAACTCTCAGTGATACAGCCGCTCAAGCTTGCTCGGCGTCTATTCCATACTACGGCTCAAAGGCGGCGAGTGATATTTATTTACAAGTATTAAAAACGGGTGAAAGTGTTTCTGCTGAGTTTGAAATCAATCACGCGCAGATACAAGCCAACTGGCTAAGCCACCAAATTGTAAAAGTGGGTAATGGCGTTGCCATCACTGTACGTAATATATCGGCACAAAAAAAATACGAAGCCGCGTTAATCGACGCTGAGCGCTTTCAATCTGCCATTGTGGATAGTGCTTCGTACGCGCTTATTGCCATTGATGTAGATGGCAATGTGATTAGCGCTAATAAATCTACGCTGCAAATGACTGGTTATACCGAGCTTGAGCTTAAAGGCAAAAATTTATTCGATACGCTGCACGATCAGCAAGATTTGATTGATGATGCTGTTACCTTTAGCGCCTACATGGGCATGCAGTTAATGCCAGGCTTACATTGTTTTTTAAGCAAAATAGCACAAGACCCAATGCAGTTGATGGATAGCCGTTATGTGAGAAAAGATGGCTCTAGCTTTCCGGTTAAATTATCGCTGACACAATTATGTGATAACCAAAATAAAGTGTATGGACACTTAGCGGTGGCCTACGATATTACCGAGCAAAAACGCGCTGAAGATTACATTAAATACATGGCGCTACACGACATGCTCACTGACTTGCCAAACCGTATTTTGTTTGATGACCGTTTATCGATTGCGATTGAATACGCAAAACGCGATAAAAGCCAAATTGGCGTTGCGCTTTTAGATATTGACCGATTTAAAAACATTAATGACACGTTTGGCCACGAAGTAGGCGATAGCGTGCTTAAAGAAGTAGCCTTGCGTTTAAGTAGTGTGATTAGGCCAAGTGACACATTGGCACGCATAGGCGGCGACGAGTTTGCCTTGCTACTGCCAGCCACTCGTCATCCTGAGGGCACATCAACAGTGATGGCTAAAATTATGAAGGCGTTTGAGCAGCCAATTGAAGTGAAAAATTTAAGCTTTAATATTACATGCAGTGCGGGTGTTTGCTCATATCCGCAAGACGGCCAAGATTTACAAGCACTTTTATTACATTCAGATACGGCAATGTACCGCGTAAAAGAGTCTGGCCGTAACAACTTTAATGTGTTTAGTACTGAGATGGGCAAGCAGGTGTATCAAAAGATGTGGATGGAAGCCGAGCTACGCAAAGCCATACAAAATGGCGCATTTGAGCTGTATTATCAGCCGCAAATCGATTTGAATACCAATCAAATGGTGGGCGTAGAATCTTTATTGCGCTGGAAACTAGCAGACGGCACTTTTATTTCGCCTGCTGAATTCATTCCGCTTGCAGAAGAAACTGGCTTGATAATTGAGCTTGGTGAGTGGGTGATCGAAACGGCAATCAAACAAGCGGCAGTTTTTGCCCAACAGCTCATGCGACCTTTACGAGTGTCGGTGAATATTTCTGCTAAGCAATTTAAACAAAAAAACTTAACTGAGCTTATTTTAAATTGCCTGCAAACTTATAAAGTATTACCCGAAAACTTTGAAGTAGAAATTACTGAGAGTATTTTGATTCCTGATTTAACTCGCTCAACTAACCTGCTAGACACATTGCATCAAGCAGGCGTGCAAATTGCGTTAGATGATTTTGGTACGGGTTATTCAAGCTTAAGCTATTTAAGTAAGTTTCCGATTGATCGTGTAAAAATTGACCAATCTTTTGTGCGCGATATTCATTTAAACGCACAAACCGCTAAACTCACCAATGCCATTGTCAATATGGCTAAATCTTTGCAACTTAAAACCGTGGCCGAAGGTGTTGAAACACAAGAAGAACTTGATTTCATGCGTGCACTAGGTTGCGACGAAGTGCAAGGTTATCTGTTTGATAAACCCATGGCAGCTACGCAGCTGATTGCCCAATACGCTTATTTTTATCAATAATATTTGAGCTTACGTACGGCAAGTCATCTTCAAATCATCGCGTTTAAGACTAGACGCTAGCTCAAATTAAGCGTTTAATTCAATTACTGTTAAACACTGTGTATTGTGAATAAAGAGGCATATCAATGGACAATAAATACGGCTTAGGTAGCAGCAAAGTGGCTACCGAACATCACGAAAATCACCCTAAAACAGCCACACCAGCATGCAAATTTTGTGGTGCAACCACGCTGCATTACAGCCCCACTCTGCACGACCACCAATGTGAGGCCTGTGGTGAATGGCAAATGGATGTTGAGGCGACTTACTCAACAGGCCGCAACGCAGATTATTAAAATTTAGAAAAAACTCATGAAAAGTTACCGTAAAGAACTCTGGTTTAACCCGCCCACACGCGTTGCCTTTATCAGAATTACTGAGCAAATTAACGAATGTCTGCGTGAAAGTGGCGTGCGTGAAGGTTTAGTGCTCATTAACGCCATGCATATTACCGCTAGCGTATTTATTAACGATGATGAGCGCGGCTTGCACCACGATTATACCCAGTGGCTAGAAAAGCTTGCACCACATGAGCCTGTGAGTAGCTATCGCCACAATGACACAGGTGAAGACAATGCAGACGCGCACATGAAGCGCCAAATTATGGGGCGTGAGGTGGTGGTGGCTATTACCGAAGGCAGGCTAGATTTTGGCCCGTGGGAACAAATTTTTTATGGTGAATTTGATGGTCGCCGTAAAAAACGTGTTCTCGTCAAAATTATCGGCGAATAATTTGCCGTTGCCCCAAATTTAACCAAAATATCATTTTTTAAATGCCTATTAGTATTTCAATTAGGCACTTCTACTAAACACTTCTATTAAGCATTCTTATGGCTGTTGAATCCTCTTTTTTATTGCAGGGTATTATTTACCTGAGCGCTGCTATTATCGCAGTGCCGATTTCTAAACGTATTGGTCTTGGTAGTGTGTTGGGCTATTTGTTAGCAGGCGTTGCAATTGGCCCATGGGGCTTTGGCCTCATTAACGAAGTAGAAACCGTGTTGCATTTTGCTGAGTTTGGCGTCGTGATGATGCTGTTTTTAATTGGTCTGGAGCTCAATTTAGCCAAGCTTTGGCAATTGCGCGTGCCAGTATTTTTGTTAGGTGGTGCACAAGTTTTAGTCACGCTCTTGATTACTTGGGGCTTGAGCTTAGCGTTTAACTTGCAATGGCAAATCGGCTTGGTAGCTGGTATGGGTGTTGCCATGTCATCTACTGCAATTGCTATTCAAACGCTTACTGAAAAAAACTGGTTGAATTTACCATCAGGAAAATCCGCCTTTGCGGTGCTACTTTTTCAAGATTTAGCGGTGATTCCGCTCATGCTGTTACTCGCGCTCATTGCACCTAGTAGCTCGGCTAGTGCGTTTGATTTAATGGCTGCGCTAAAAGCGCTTGGCGCTGTGGTGGCGGTAGTGATTGGCGGCACTTATTTATTGCGCCATGCATTACGCTATATTGCTAATACGGGTATGCGCGAAATCTTTATTGCGTTCGCCTTATTGCTGGTGTTGGGTGTGGCAGTATTGATGGAGTCTGTAGGGTTATCCATGGCGCTTGGTAGTTTTTTAGCGGGTGTGTTGTTGGCTGATTCTGAATATCGGCAAGAGCTTGAGCTAGATATCGAGCCATTCAAAGGCTTGCTGCTGGGTTTGTTTTTTATTGCGGTTGGTATGTCGGTCGATATTGGTTTGTTATGGCGGCAACCGTTGCTAATTTTAGGTTTAGCGTTTGGCTTTGTCGCGTTAAAAATCTTGGTGTTGTTTAGTTTAGCTAGATTATTTAAGCAGCAAAAAGCCGATACTTGGATATTTGCACTCACACTTTCACAAATTGGCGAGTTTGCCTTTGTGATTTTTGCAGCAGCCCAACAGCAACAAATATTTGATACGCAAATAACCAATATTTTAAACGCAATTGTAGCGGTTTCTATGCTGACCACGCCTTTATTACTAGTGCTGCATGGCGCATTATTTAAGCGTCAACAAGCGCATAAGCCAGACGCCTTTGAGCCGATTGATGTGAAAAATAAAATTATCGTGGCGGGCTTTGGTCGCGTTGGGCAAGTTGTCACGCGCTTGCTCAATGGTATTGGCCAGCCGCCCACTGTGATTGAGCAAGACCCAAACCAAATTGAGCTAGTGCGTCGTTTTGGCTTTAAAGCTTATTACGGTGATATTACGCGGCCAGATGTGCTGGTTGCTGCAGGTATCGCCAACGCAACTTTATTAGTACTAGCGATTGATGATATGGAAGATGCGCTTAAAACCGCAAAATATGTGCGCAAAAATTATCCACAAGTAAAAATTCTAGCGCGTGCCAGAAACCGCACAGCGGCCTTTGAGTTTATGGCAGAAGAGATTGATTCAGTTCGTGAGACATTTCACTCAGCTTTGTCATTGGGTGAAAAGTCATTGCAAGCACTGGGTTTTGGTGTGCATCAAGCCAATAAAATCGCTTGGCAATTTAAGCAGCACGATGAAGCAAATTTAATTGAAGCGTTTCCACATCGGCATGATCAAAATCAGTTGGTAGCGGTTAACCATAAAGCACGTGAAGATTTAGAGGCGCTTTTACGCGCTGAGCAAGAAATAACGCCACTCAAACCAGAAGATACATGGAGTATCTAGAACTAGAGGATACATGGAGTATCTAGCCCAGTATTGAATGGCTAGTTTTAGCCCTGAATATAATGCTCTAGCTGTTTTATTACGAATTCTTGTTCGCGTATGGTTTCTTTAACGCAATCACCAATTGAAAGCATGCCTAGCACCCGAGCGCCTTCTACTACTGGCAAATGGCGAATACGCATATCTGACATGATTTTCATGCACTCATCAATGGGCTGACAAGGCGTTACCGTGACCACATTTTTAGTCATTAAATCAGCCACTGCGGTAGTTTTAGCATCACGCCCTTGCAATACCACTTCACGTGCGTAATCGCGTTCTGAAAATATACCCACAAGTTGATCATGTTCAAACACTAGCAACGCACCGATTTTGTGCTCAGCCAGCACATGCAAGGCGTCATACACTGAACGATCAGGCCGTATAGAAATAATTTGATGACCTTTATCTTGTAAAACTTGACTGGCAGTTTTCATGTAATTCTCCCCAAAAGCTGTTGCTTTAAAATACTACTTTTTATATTTTTTTTAAGCTCCCCACATCAATAAGTGTAGTCCTTTTTGACGGTGCATCACAAGCGTAAAACTGGACAAAACAACTTATTTTTGCACAAACTAAATTAAATCGATTGACATAATTAGCCAGCTAACTATAATGATGCTAATTATGCTGCAACTAAGAGATCTTCCCACGCCTGAAATATTAGGTAAATTTGCCGAGCGCTACCCAGATGCGGACATTAGCGCGACCGCTAGTTTTTTATATTTAATGCGTATCGCCAGTGATTTATCCATTGCGCTAGACGCTTGTTTAAGTAAGCATGGGTTATTACAAGGCCGCTGGTGGGTGCTAATTTTACTGATGCGCGAAGAAACTTTTACGTCTAACCCGTCTTTATTAGCAGAAAAAATTGGCGTTAGCCGCGCAACTATGACGGGCTTGATTGATGGCTTGGAGCAAAGTGGGCTGGTCACACGTGTGTTTACCAAAGCCGATAGACGTAGTGTAAATGTACAATTAACTGAAGCAGGGCAAGCCAAGCTAGATGTAGTAATGCCTGATTACTACCGCCGTTTAAGGCAATGTATGCAAGGGCTAAGTGAAGTTAACCGGGTGCAATTACAACAGCTTTTGGGTTTGGTTGAGCAGGGAATTCCTGCGCTAATTTGAGTGTTCAGCACTTTAATAAAGAACGGCCTAGTAAGATGCAGTTAGCGTTGCTTGATGAATCAAACAACAGTTTTATAAAGCATTACTTTGCAAATTATTCGTTCGTAAAAGTATCTATTTGTAAAATAGCAGATTGACAAAGCTACTCATCTACGCCGCTACCAGTCATGTAACAGCCAAATTTCGGCAGTCAACATAATCGCCATAATTTAATCATTTTCAATAGAAAGTAAATACACCAATGACCAGAAACCAAGCCAATATTGCAGCGATTAACGCACGATTTGATAGCGCTTTTAACGCAAAAGACGCTAGTGCTATTGCGCCCTTGTATCATAAAAATGCAGTAATCATGCCAGCGCCAGCAGGTACGCCCGTTGAAGGTCGCGAGGCCATTGCAGCATTTTTTGCAGGTTTAATGAGTGCTGGCGTAATAGATCACAAGCTCACACTATTAGATGCCGTAGTAGATGAAAATTTAGCGTATCAACGCGGACAATGGAGCGGCGCGATGATAGATGCACAAGGCGTACGCCAAACATTTGGCGGTAATGTGCATTTTGTTTATCAATTGCAAGCTGAGGGCAATTGGCTCGCCATGACGCATATCTGGAATTAACACCAAGCGTCATGGATACCATTCAAAAAAACACCATTCGTGCTTTTGCTGCACTGTTTTTACTCACGCTCATTTGGGGCTATAACTGGGTTGTGATGAAAACAGCCGTGCAGTACGCATCGCCGTTTCAATTTACGGCATTACGCACAACACTTGGCGCGATTGTATTATTTATTGTGATGGCAGCCAGTAACCGTCCATTAAAATTACAAGAGTTTCCCACCATGTTGTTACTTGGGTTATTGCAAACATGTGGTTTTACTGGCCTGCTAATAGTGGCACTGGTTAGCGGTGGCGCGGGTAAAACCGCAGTATTGAGCTACACCATGCCGTTTTGGGTGATGTTATTTGCATGGCCAATATTGGGCGAAAAAGTAAAAGGTTGGCAATGGCTAGCCGTTATTTTGGCAATTGCTGGCATTACGCTGGTGTTTGAGCCGCAACGCTTTTTTGAGCCAGATAATCACTACTCGCAAGCCACCATCATAAGCATGGTCTTGGCGTTATTCTCAGGTATTTTTTGGGCGATTTCAGCGATTGTTTCTAAAAAACTGAATAAAAGACGCCCTGATTTAGATGTGCTTAATATTACCGCGTGGCCTATGTTGCTAGGCTCAATACCCGTTATTATTCTAGCGCTGGTCTTGCCCGCTCCTGCAATAAACTGGCACCCTAATTTTATTGCCAGCGTGGTGTACAGCATGTTTTTAAGTGGCGCGCTGGCTTGGGTATGCTGGGCGTATGCGCTGCAACACTTGCCAGCAGGCTCTGCCAGCATGGGCAGCATGTTAGCGCCGGTTATCGGGGTGCTAGCTGCTTGGTTGCAATTAGGTGAAGTGCCCAGCCATATTGCCCTCATTGGCATGTTGCTGGTTGCCGTTGCACTTATTTTAATTTCCGCCATTACCATACGCAAACACCAAGCAGTTTGCATTGCCGAGGGGCAAGAATAGTGCTTAAGCGCACTTTTTAAGCGCAAGCCTGACTGTGCTAAAATAAGCTCATTATTCAACGCGCTTACTATTCAAAAGGACGTTTTTAGCATGGCAGGACACAGTAAATGGGCCAATATTCAACACCGCAAAGGCCGCCAAGACGCCAAACGTGGCAAAATTTTCACCAAACTCATTAAAGAAATTACCGTAGCCGCACGATTAAGTGGTGGCGACGTAGCCATGAACCCACGTTTGCGTGCGGCTGTGGCTGAGGCCAAAGAAGAGAATATGCCCTCAGACAATATCACCCGCGCCATTAAAAAAGGCACAGGAGAGCTCGAAGGCGTGAACTACGAAGAGATTCGCTACGAAGGCTACGGCATTAACGGTGCGGCCATCATTATTGACTGTTTAACTGACAATAAACAGCGCGCGGTGATGGATGTGCGCCATGCGCTCAGCAAACACGGTGGTAATTTAGGCACAGACGGCAGCGTGGTGTTTATGTTTAAACATTGCGGCAGCATTGTGTTTGAGCCGGGTGCTAATGAAGATACGGTGATGGAAATTGCCCTTGAAAATGGTGCGGAAGACGTGATCACTGATGAAGACGGCAGTATAGAGGTCATCACGCCACCAGCTGATTTTATTGCAGTAAAAGAAGCACTTGAAGCCGCAGGTTTAAAGCCTGTTATGGCTGAAGTGCAAATGAAACCAAATATGGAAACTGTTTTTACAGGTGACGACGCGATTAAAATGCAAAAGATTTTAGACGCGTTAGAAGATTTGGATGATGTGCAGGATGTATATACCTCTGCCGTAATCGACGACGAGTGAGCCAGATTCGCATACTAGGTATTGACCCAGGCCTGCGTTTAACAGGCTTTGGCGTCATAGAGCTTATCAACAATAAACCCCATTACATAGCCAGCGGCGTCATTAAAACAGCGACTGGCAAAACCGACGAACATGAAGCGCTACCTGCGCGACTCAAAATTATTATTGATGGTATTTTTGAAGTCATTGATACATATCAACCCAACCAAGTGGCCATTGAAAAAGTGTTCGTCAACGTTAATCCACAATCTACATTACTACTCGGCCAAGCACGCGGTGCTGCGATTAGTGCTGCAGTGATTCGCAATTTACCCGTAGCAGAATATACTGCCTTACAAGTGAAACAATCTGTTGTTGGCAACGGCCACGCACAAAAAGAACAAGTGCAAGAAATGATTAAACGTCTGCTCAATTTACCTGCCGCCCCCAGTAGCGATGCAGCTGATGCGCTGGCCTGTGCGGTGTGTCATGCACATGGTGGGCAAGGTTTGGGTAAATTGGCTACAGCAGGTTTTAGAGTTAAAGGTGGTAGATTAATATGATAGGACTCAAATGATAGGTCAATTAAACGGTGTGCTGATTGAAAAAAATCCACCACAAATTATTGTAGATTGCCACGGTGTAGGCTATGAGGTTGAAGTGCCGATGAGCACCTTTTATAACTTGCCTGAATTAGGCGTGCCTATCAAGCTACTCACCCAATTTGTAGTGCGCGAAGATGCGCAGTTGCTGTATGGCTTTGGGAGCAATAGTGAGCGTTTAGCGTTCCGCCAATTAGTAAAAGTCAGCGGTATCGGCGCGAAATCAGCGCTGGTTATATTGTCGGGTTTGTCGGTTGATGAGCTAGCTTCAGCTATTCAAGCGCAAGATATTGCCTTGCTTACCCGCATACCTGGCATTGGCAAAAAAACGGCAGAGCGCATGCTATTAGAATTGCGTGACAAGTTTACGTTTACAGGTGCGATCACCAATACTACAAGCCCCGCAAATCACACGTCTGATATTTTAAATGCGCTAGTCGCTCTTGGTTACAACGAGCGCGAAGCGGGTTTGGCGGTAAAAGGTTTGGCAAAAGATTTGAGTGTTTCAGAAGGTATTAAGCAGGCCTTAAAAGTATTTTCTAAAAATTGAGAGAACGCATTCGATGAAAAATAAATATCTGATTTTATTGGTGTTGAGCGTACTTTTAAGCGGTTGTGGCAAAGAAGCTGAGCACGCTCAAACAACGGGTGCGCCTAGCCCTGTGATGTCAAAAATGTCAGCTGACAGTATGGAAGGCACATCTGCCGCAGACGCAGAAATCGCGCAAGATGCCAGTGCTACTAAGCGCTACCTGGCTATTCGCCATCATTTAACGGTTGAAACAGAGGCGGCAAATATAAAAGCACAATTTGAAGCAGCGGTAACACATTGCGAAAGCTTGCAATGCCAAATGCTCAACGCAAGCTTTAATAATGAAACTGAAAACCAGCCTGCCAGCGCCTATTTAAGTGTGCGCGTACCGCCAGCACAGTTTGATGCTTTTTTAAATAGCGTGGAAAAATCCACCAAAATACTGCAACACCAACGCGAATCAGAAGACAAAACCGATGCGGTAATTGACGTTGAAGCGCGGCTTAAAAATGCTACCGATTTACGCGACCGTTTGCGTAAAATGCTGGCTGAGCAACCTGCCAAAATTAAAGATATTTTAGATATTGAGAGCAAGTTGTCTGAGA
>JANNBX010000063.1:0-6754 GCA_031385945.1 Methylophilaceae bacterium
GCCAGCGTAATACCCTCAGAGGCACTATTTAATGCCGCGAAACTCATTGGGCAGTCAACGCCCTGCCCGTTCGTATTATTCACAACCGATAATGATATTGCCAAAATTCATCAAGCCACCGCGTCTAACATGCATGCTTATGTGATTGATGGCTACGCTAAACACCGCTTAAGTTCGCTGATTCAGGTAGCACATGCGCGTTTTAGGCATGAGCAAGTGCTTAAAGAAGAGCTGGCAGATTTAACTCAGCGCTTTGAAGAGCGTAAATTAGTGGATCGCGCTAAAGGCTTAATTATGCGCACATTTAGTTATAACGAAGAACAAGCCTTTGAAATGTTGCGTAGCTTAGCGATGAAATCGCGTATGCGTATTGGTCTTGCAGCAAAAAATATCATTGATATATCTCGCGCTACCGAAGCGGTTAATCGTGCTGGGCAATTACGGATGTTGTCGCAGCGTGTTGTGCGTTGCTACGCGCAAATTTTAGTTAATATGCAAACGACAGAGGCAACCAATGTATTGACTGACACCATCGTGCGTATTGATAGCAATATCGGTATTTTAGAAAAAGCAGTTGCCACTCAAGACTATGGCGATTTAGTCAATCAAGTGCATGTCACCTGGAAGAACATGCTTAGTTATGCCTATGAGAAGCCCGAACTAGCCCATTTAGACATACTCAACCAGCTTGCTGAAGAAATGCTAAAGCAATCAGAACATCTCACCAATTTTTTAGAAGACACGGGTCTAGTTTCTACGCTGCACATATTAAATGTTTCAGGTAAACAACGCATGTATTGCCAACGTATTGTTAAGTTGTGTTTGATATTATCTATTTCTCCTAGTGCTGCCGATTTGCGCGAGCTGCAAAAACTATGTGAGCGCTTTGATCTAGCACTCATTTACCTGAACAATGCGCCGCTCAGCACCACAGCAATTACCAATAACTTAGTCAAAGCCAAGCTAGAGTGGAAAAAACTCACTGTTGCGCTGGCACAAAAAAGTCATGCGGAAGTTTTACAAAGCATTGTAAATGCCAGTGAGCAGCTATTAAACACCTTTGAGCAACTCACTAATCAATACGAACAAGCCATGCAAATGCTGATAGGCGATCGCGTAGCTGTCACTCAATAATCAGCTTGTTATATGTTCATGCGCAAACTGTTGTGCATTAGTAAGCAAGATTAGGCATAATCAAGTTTTATTGAATTTGTAAAAAAAATGGTTAAATACTCAAGCCAACACACACAGCACAATATGCTAAGCCAAATGATTGCTAAAAAACCTATTGTTAGTCATTTTATTTGGCCAGTCATATTTATCCTTTGTGTATCAGCTACGGCTTTGGGCATTCAGATTGGTTACGATTCATTAGTTTTCTCAATGACTTACGTGTGTTTAGGCTTGTTATTATGGCAGCTTGAACGTGTCATACCGTTTGAGCAAAGCTGGCTGCAAAATGATGGTCAAATGTGGCCTGATTTTTTACATACGCTTTTTTCTAAATTATTTGCGTACTACGTTACCGTGTCAGTGGCCAGCTTAGGGTTGCTCGACTTATTTAAAGTGTGGGATCACTTTTGGCCACATCACTGGCCGCTATTTTTTCAAGTAGGTTTAGGTTTAGTCATTGCTGAGTTTGGCTTTTACTGGGCACATAGAATATCGCACGAATGGCCCCCAATGTGGCGCTTTCACTCTGTACATCACAGCGTTACGCGATTATGGTTTTTTAACACTGGGCGCTTTCACTTAGGTGACACCTTGCGCAGCATGGCGTGTTCATTGCCCTTAATGTTTATAGTAGGCGCGCCACAAATTGTATTCACATGGGTGGGCGCAATTACCGCAATTATTGGTCTACTCACACATTGCAACATAGAAATGCGTAATAGCAGTATCAACTGGTTATTTAATACGCCCAACTTACACCGCTGGCACCACAGTAAAAATGCCGTTGAGGGCAATACTAATTATGGTGAAAACTTAATGCTTTGGGATTGGCTGTTTGGCACATACTACAATAGCCATATTCGGCCACCCGCAGAAATTGGTATTAAAGAACAAATACCTACTCATTATTTAGGCCAGGTGCTAGTTCCTTTTGAATGGGAAAAATATCGTATCAAAACTCCAAGGCATTACAACTAACTATATTTGCAATACTGTCATACGGTCAAAGGCTAGTGTTTATACTGATTTCTGTGTAAGCGTAGTTAGTGACACCTCATCATCGATACGACGATACTTTCACCACTCATCAGTTTGCTGCTAATTATAGTTTACAGTTGCAGCTAGCATTTGAATCCAAAAAAAGTCCAATGCATGATATTGTTTGGATTGGCATTTTTGTCGAACAATCTAATTTTACAAAGGAATAATTATGCGAATAGCTACCCCGTTATGCATAATGGCAGCAGTATTATTTTCAACCACAGCCCAAGCTGATGCAGGCTTCTTTATTGGTGCGAGCTACTCATTTGGCGGAGCTGGCTTTGGTATCACAGCTAAAATATTGAGCTCAGATAAAGACAACCAGCCAGTCATTGGTGCAGGTATTACTTATTACCCAATGGCTATCAATCACTTTGGTGCAGACTTAAGTGTAGGCTATAACTTAGATAACGCTGGATTAATGCTAGGTTATGACTTTTTACAAAAAGGTGTATCTGTTGGTGTAGGTTATGTGAATACTGAAGATGACAGTAACCAGAACACATCAGCAACTACGACGCCTGTAGTAGCGCCACCACCACCTCCTCCTCCTCCACCGAGCGGTGGTGGTGGTGGTGCTGCAGGTTAAGCTCAAATTTAGTATCTGTACTTTATAGTGACTTAATCCAAATAAAAAGCCAGCTTTCGCTGGCTTTTTATTGATTCAAACATTTACTACTTGTTTAACCTAATCTTTTGACGAACGTTTACGCTCATGCTCAAGCAAATAACGTTTACGAATACGTATCGTTTTTGGCGTAATTTCTACTAGTTCATCATCATCAATAAACTCAACTGCTGACTCTAGTGATAACGCGATTGGCGTAATCAAACGTACCGCTTCATCAGTACCAGATGAACGCACGTTGGTTAATTGTTTACCTTTAATTGGGTTTACAATCAAATCGTTATCACGGCTGTGCACGCCAATTACCATACCTTCGTACAATTTATCACCAGGAACAGAGAACATTTTTCCGCGATCTTGCAGTTTCCACAACGCATAAGCAACCGCTTCACCATGCTCGGATGAAATCAATACACCATTACGACGGCCTGGCATGTCTGCTTTTACGGGTGCATATTCATCAAAAATATGCGCCATTAAGCCTGTACCACGTGTCAGTGTTAAAAACTCACCTTGAAAACCAATCAAACCACGCGCTGGAATACGATACTCCAAACGCGTACGGCCATTACCATCAGACTCCATGTTCAACATGTCCCCTCGGCGGCGGCCTAATTCCTCCATCACCGCACCTTGGTTATCATCTTCCAAGTCAACCGTTAAAATTTCATACGGCTCACATTTTTCACCGTTAATTTCGCGGAATACGACTTTAGGCTTACCAACTGCCATTTCAAAACCTTCACGACGCATATTCTCTAGCAAAATCGTTAAATGCAACTCACCACGACCTGAAACGCGGAACACGTCAGCATCTTCAGTTTCGTCAACTCGTAAAGCCACGTTCACTAATAACTCTTTAGTTAAGCGGTCACGGATTTGACGTGAAGTTACAAACTTGCCTTCAGTACCAGCTAATGGTGAGGTGTTCACCATAAAGTCCATGGTTAACGTTGGCTCATCCACGCCTAAATGCGGTAGACCTACTGGTTTTTCGCGATCACAAATCGTGAAGCCAATACCAATGTTGTCTAAACCAGAAATAATTACAATATCGCCTGCTTCAGCTTCTTCAACTGGCACACGCTCAAGACCTTTAAAACCAAGCACTTGGTTAATTTTACCGGTGGCCACTTGTTTGTCTTCGTTCATAATCGTCACAGCTTGACCTGTTTTGATTTTGCCGTTTGTGACACGACCAACACCTAAACGACCCGTATATGTTGAGTAGTCAAGGGCAGAAATTTGCATTTGCAATGGCGCTTCAGGGTCACCTGCTGGTGGCGCTACATGGCTGATAATTGTTTCAAACAGCGCACGCATATTGTCTGATGGCGTTTTCATGTCTAGCATGGCGAAGCCGTTTAATGCTGACGCGTAAACCACTGGGAAGTCTAATTGCTCATCTGTTGCGCCTAAATTAGCGAACAAATCGAATGTATGGTTGATTACCCAATCTGTACGTGCACCTGGACGGTCAACCTTGTTAATGACCACGATTGGTTTTAAACCAAGTGCTAGTGCTTTTTTCGTGACGAAACGCGTTTGCGGCATTGGGCCTTCAACTGCATCAACCAATAAGACAACGCCATCCACCATCCCTAATACACGCTCTACTTCACCACCAAAGTCAGCATGGCCAGGGGTGTCCACAATATTAATGTGTGTACCTTCGTAAACCAAGGCAGTATTTTTAGCTAAAATAGTAATGCCGCGTTCGCGCTCAAGGTCGTTACTATCCATCACACGCTCAACGACGGCGTGATGCGAAGCAAATGTGCCTGCTTGTTGTAGAAGTTTATCAACCATAGTAGTTTTACCATGGTCAACGTGGGCAATAATTGCGACGTTGCGCAGATTACGTGGGGTAGATGACATTGTTAACAGCCGTAATGTATGAAAGGGCGCGATTTTAACACAAGGACTGCAAAACCTTGATGAAATTCAAACAATTAGTTAGTAATATTTGCAATTAGTATTTGACAAGCCCTAAAAACTGCCTATAATGCGCGTCAGCTGAGACAGATTATGTTTGTTTCGATAGCTCTTACGCCCTAGCCTTTCAAAGTCAATGCAACAACAGACTTCATATATTTATCGGTTAGTGGCTTTTGCACCATGCGCTGGTAAATATACATCCTCATATATTGTTTTGATGTATCGCGTTTAGATTGTGACCTCTATATTCTGCAACTGTATTGTTGCTTGTCAGTAGAATTCACAGCACCCTATTTGTTTACTTGCGCCTTTATTTTTTTACATTAAAGGACTCACCTTGTCATTCGCAGACTTAAATTTAGACCCAGCCATCCTTCGCGCAGTTGAAGAAAGCGGCTACACCCAAGCAACACCTATTCAAGAACAAGCTATTCCAGTTGTGATGGCAGGCCATGATCTAATGGCTTCAGCTCAAACTGGTACTGGCAAAACAGCAGCGTTTACATTACCTGCGCTTAACTTATTAGCAACACCTCACGAATCAAAATCACGTGGCCCACGTATTTTAGTATTAGTGCCTACGCGTGAATTAGCCGCACAGGTAAACGATGCTGTACGTAAATACGGTAAATTCATCCGCGCACGCTCAGTGAGTATCGTTGGTGGTATGCCTTACCCATTACAAAACAAATTATTATCACAGCCATTAGATATTTTGGTAGCAACACCAGGTCGTTTTATTGACCATATGGAGCGCGGTCGTGTTGATTTGACACGTCTTCAAATGTTGATCTTGGATGAAGCTGACCGTATGTTAGACATGGGCTTTATGCCTGATGTTGAGCGTATCTGTGAAGCCTTACCTAAAGAGCGTCAAACATTATTATTCTCAGCAACATTAGATGGCTCTATTGCGCGTATCGCGAAACAAATTTTACGCGATCCAAAAACAATTCAAGTAGCGTCACAAACCACTAAACATGAAAACATCACACAACGTATGCACTTTGTGGATGACATGACACATAAAAACAAATTACTTGAGCATCTTTTGATTGCACCAGATGTTAACCAAGCAATCATTTTCACCAGCACAAAACGTCACGCTGATTTATTAGCTGAAGACTTATACGCTGCAGGTCACAAAACCGCTGCTTTGCATGGCGACATGACACAAGGCGCACGTAACCGCACGTTGACTAAATTGCGTCAAGGCGATGTAAAAATATTAGTGGCAACTGACGTTGCTGCGCGTGGTATTGATGTGCATGGTATTACTCACGTCATTAACTATGACTTACCAAAATTTGCTGAAGATTACGTTCACCGTATTGGCCGTACTGGTCGTGCTGGTAACACTGGTACTGCTATTTCATTCGTAGGCCATGTTGATCGTTTCCAAGTACGTAAAATTGAGCAGTTTACCGGTCAAAAAATTGACGTAGCCGTTGTTGAAGGCTTTGAGCCAAAACGTCCACCACCAAACCTAGACCGTAACGATAATGCTCGTGGTGGCCGTAATGCTGGTGGTCGTGATTCTCGTAGCAATGCTGGCCGTGGTGACTCACGCGGCAATGCTGGTGGCGCTAACCGTAGTAGCTTTGGTGACCGTGCAGCTTATGGCGACAAACCAGCTGGTGACCGTGGTTCACGCCCTGCTAGCGGTGGTTTTAACGACCGTAACAGCCGTCCTTCTTTCGGTGACCGTGCTGCTGGCGCAGGCGATCGCAATTCTGGTGATCGTAATTTCTCAGACCGCAAACCAGCGGGTTCTGGCTTTAATGACCGCAACTCACGCCCAGCTTTTGGTGACCGTCCACAAGGTGACAAACCAAATTACTCAGAGCGTTTTGGCGGCGCGCGTAACGAATCAAGAACAGATTCACCACGTGCAGTAAAAACAGACTTTGATAAATTTCAACCAAAAGATAACAGCAATAACTCAGTGGTAAGCCCACGTGATTTTGCACAAAA
>JANNBX010000085.1:0-8875 GCA_031385945.1 Methylophilaceae bacterium
GGCAACAACCAGCCCAATACTTGCAGCGTTGCGCGCTTAAATTCCGCCAAAGCCTCTTCTCGCGCGGCATAAAGCGATAAACCCAAGCCAAAACTTAAAGTAATCGCTGGGTAAACAAAATGACGATTAAAAATCAACTCATCAAAAAAACGAATGCCCAAGACTTTAAACAACCCTACCAACAACGCTAGAGCTGCCCAAAACAAACCTACAAACATGCCAGCTGTAAGCATTTTCACCGCATTACGCCATGCAATATTAAATAAAGCCACATAATGGCTAGCCCAGCGTTGATACACGCAGTAATGCCCTAAAAACGCTAACCCAATAAACCAGGTAGCAAAAACGCATAAGCCAAATATCCAAATATGCTGGTCTATCTCATAGCGTGAAATGCCACCGACCCAACTCACCCAGCCCATATAACTAGCAGAAGCGGCTGCAATCACGACAAAGCTCACAATCGGCTTAAATTTTAAGCGCGGCTCACTGGCTAACATCATCAAAGAGAGCGGCAAACTCACAATCACCACATAAAGCGGCCAAATCATTGAATAATAAGCACCTGGCGTTTTAAGGCCTATCACCCAATTGTGCATCAGCAACAAACCCAGCCCTTGCAGCAAAGCGAGCAAAAGCATCATCATTTTTTGTGATTGTGGTGTGTTGAGTGCAGTCTTTATGCTGAACAAAAGAATCCCCTTTAGCGTTAAGTGCTTGTTTACTTTATAATACGTTTTTTTGTAGTAGTTAAAACATTATGCATAGAACCATGTTGAAATCAAAGTTGCATCGTGTGCATGTAACCCACAGCGAGTTAGATTACGAAGGCAGCTGCGCAATTGACGAAGCCTTATTAGATGCTGCGAATATTCGTGAATACGAGCAAATTAGCATTTACAATATTACCAATGGCGAGCGTTTTAGCACCTATGCAATTCGTGCTGAGCGCCATTCTGGCATTATTTCAATCAATGGTGCAGCCGCACACAAAGCCGCCCCAAAAGATTTAATCATTATCGCCAGCTATGCTAACTACACCGAAATTGAACTAGAAAAATTTGCACCAGAATTAGTCTATGTTGATGAAAAAAATCGCATCAAAACGCAACGCCAACATATACCTGCGCAAGCCGCTTAAACTTATTATATCGAGAACACATTGTTACAACCATTAGATTTAGAAACCATGAAAAAAGCCGTCGTTGATGCCCTAGAAGACATCAAAGGCTTTGATATTACAGTGATGGATGTGCGTAGCCTTACCTCTATGACCAACTACATGATTGTTTGCAGCGCAAGCTCAAGCCGTCAGGCAAAAGCACTCGCTGACAACGTCCGCGTTAAACTTAAAGAGTTAGGTGCTGATTTACGTGGTACTGAAGGCGAAAAAGCAGGCGAATGGGTGCTGGTTGATTTAGACGACATCGTAGTGCACATTATGGTGCCAGCCACACGCGCTTATTACAACCTAGAGCAACTCTGGGGCGAAACTGAAAGCCGCCGTAGCCACATTAAAGCCAGTTAATTCAGCTTGATTTAACACGCTATGAAGCTAAATATCATCTCAGTCGGCCATAAAATGCCCGATTGGGTTGAAACCGCTTGTGCCCAATACATTAAGCGCATGCCGCGTGAGTTAAATCTCATCATCACCGAAATCAAACCCGAAAAACGCGCAGCAGGTAACAGCACCGAAAACATTCAATTAGCTGAAGCTAAACGTATTTTAGAAGCAGTCGGCCGCGATTATATAGTCGCATGCGATGAGCGTGGTGCTGAGTTAACCACCTTGCAATTAGCTGATAAGTTAATTGATTGGCAAAGCTTCGGTAGAGATATCAGCTTAATCATTGGTGGGGCCGATGGCTTGCACCAAACCATCAAACAAAAAGCAGATGTATTGTGGGGTTTATCCAAACTAACCCTGCCACATGCTTTTGTGCGCGTATTACTCTGCGAGCAACTTTATCGCGCCTACAGCGTGACGCAAAACCACCCATATCACCGAGAATAAAAATAGTTAAACAGTTGCGCTAATGATCATTGCTATCGCAAAAAACATTTGACCAAAACGTTTTTAATAGCAGAGAATGTTCAGCCTACACCGTAATTGCAATACTGCAATCAGTTGCATAGTTACAAGTGTGCAACGTTACAATGCTAATCATCCCTGAGGCCCAAATTGACTTATATTGACTCAACCGAACTCAACAGTTTTGTGTCACAAGCTAGGTTAATCATAGGCCCCATTCATCAACGCCAGTTATTGTTAAACAAAAGTTACAGCTTGCGTATTTTTAAGCAAATAGACGCGCAAGGGTGCGAACAGCTCATCTTGCAGTCACTTAAACTACAAAATAGCTTGGGCTTACTGCGCGACCTACACAACCGACGTAAAAACGATCAAAAATCATATTCTGAGCATAAATACTTTCATGGTGCTAGAGCATAACTTGTGCACTTTGCGCCACTAGTGTAGTTGGCATTATGGCAACTTAACAAAAGTTTACACTTGAAACTAAGGCAACTTTTACCATACGGTATTATATTGAACACAAACAAGAGTCTTGTTTAAAACTAGACCAAAATATATCCACCAAAACACAAAAGGGTAACAATAATGGATAACGAAGCACTGATGATGATAGCTCGATTTACGTATCAAGCACGTAAATTACTCGGCCCAGTAGACTCAAACAGCTTAGTCAATAACGCAGAATATCGCGACGAAGTTTTTAGGAAAATCGACGCTGAAGCAGATGAAGACTTGCTAATATTAGCCCTCAATTTACGCATAAAACTGGGCTCACTGATGACAAAATCAGACGTGACAGCACCTGAGAAACCGAAAGAAACCGTCGTAGACAACAGCAGATATAACCGCGGTGCGCGCGGGTAATTGGCTATGTATTTCAAGTGCTGGTAATATCTTGGTCGCTGATAGATCAGACATAAACTTTTATACCTTAGATGACATTTAAGCAGATAACATTTTAACAATCTAACAAGCTGCTAAATTTTAGCAATCTGGTACTTAGCCATGACCAGTAAAATACTCAGTCGTCACTGGTAAAGTTAATGATTTAGAAGGTTTAGCTGGCATCCACTTTAATTTTTTCTGGTTTGGCGCACTAAAGCTGCATAGCAAAGTCATTAGTGGGTACTCAACATTACTTAAGCTATTTTAAAAATCACATTTATGCAAAATGCACCTGCCCTTGTCTGGTTTCGTCGCGATTTAAGAGATTACGATCACGCTGCTCTACACCATGCGCTTACAGCTTCTCATCAAGTTTATTGTGTATTTGTTTTTGATACCGAAATACTCGATTTACTGAAAAATAGAGCAGATCGCAGAGTTGAATTCATTTGGCAAAGCGTGCGAGAGCTTAAAGTCGCTATGCAAGCACATGGTAGTGATTTAATCGTATTACATGGCAAAGCGCGGTATGAAATCCCACAATTAGCCATTCAATTAGGTGTTAGTGCAGTTTACTCAAATCACGACTATGAGCCCAGTGCCATAGCACGAGACACCGATGTTAACCAACAATTGGCTGCTAAAGATATTGGTTTTTATCAATTTAAAGATCAAGTTATTTTTGAAAAAGACGAAGTTTTAACGCTAAACAGCAAACCATATTCGGTCTTTTCACCCTACCGAAACGCAGCTCTTAAAAAACTAACGGATGACCACCTAAAACCTTATCCAGTTGATATTTATCTTAATAACTTAGCTAGCATCAACGCAACACCATTGATTTCACTTGAAGAAATGGGCTTTAAGCCAACCAATTTAAGTGAGATGAAGTTGCCCACTGGCATGTCGGGCGCAAAAGCTTTGTTTGACGATTTTGTTAACCGCATGCCGCAATACAAAGCAGCGCGTGACTTTCCGGCGATTAAAGGTCCGTCTTATTTATCTGTTCACTTACGTTTTGGTACAACTTCAATTCGCAATTTAGCGCGAACTGCTTGGAATATGGTCAACGATGGCGCAGGTGAAGGTGCTTACAGCTGGCTTAACGAGCTTATTTGGCGTGATTTTTACTTTCAAATTTTGCATCACAATCCAAAAGTAGCAAAAGGTCATGCATTCAAAGCCGAGTTTGAAAACCTACCTTTTCCTAATAATCAAAGCCTTTTTAAAGCATGGTGTGACGGTCAAACAGGTTACCCCTTAGTTGATGCGGCTATGCGCCAGCTTAACCAAACTGGCTGGATGCATAATCGTTTGCGTATGGTTGCGGCTAGCTTTTTAGTCAAAGATTTATTAGTAGATTGGCGCTTGGGTGAACAATATTTTGCTGAGCAGTTAATTGATTTTGACTTTAGTGCTAATAATGGTGGTTGGCAGTGGGCAGCCAGCACTGGTTGCGACGCACAACCTTGGTTTCGTATTTTTAATCCAATCACCCAAAGTGAGAAGTTTGACGCAACAGGCAAATTTATACGTAAATATGTGCCAGAAATAGCCGCCTGCAACGACAAAGAAATTCATTCGCCTTGGCTAATGACACCAGCGCGCCAACAAGCAATTAAAGTCTTAATTTCACGTGACTACCCCTCACCAATAGTAGACCACGCTACTCAGCGTAACCTATGTTTAAGCCTCTACAAAAGCACTTCTACAGAAGTGCTAGCAGATGATGTGGATAATTAGTGTGAATAAATACCAATATGTAGGACAAGCCTACAATCTGCTAGACAATAATGGGCTTGTCAGTTAAAGTTTAAAAAAGTTTTGGCTATAAAAAGTGGCTTTTACACCATCACACCAAATTTATGTATTACGGATTACTTTATGTTGATTAAAAAGCTCAAATTACTACTCGCTGTGACCGCATTAGGTCTTTTATCGGCGTGTGCATCACAGGCCAATAAAGACCCATTAGAAGGGCTTAATCGTGGTGTATATAAATTCAATGATGTAGCCGATAAGGTAGTAGCCAAACCTGTGGCTAAAGCCTACAAATACATCACACCAAGCCCTATTCGTACTGGTGTCAGTAACTTTTTTGCAAATCTAGGTAATTTTGGTTCTATTTTTAATAACTTATTTCAGTTTAAATTTAGTAATGCCATGAGCGAAGCTGGTCGTTTTGTCATCAATACGACTGTTGGTTTAGGTGGCTTGATTGACGTTGCCGCAATGGACAAAATACCAACGTACAAAGAAGACTTTGGTCAAACACTTGGCCATTGGGGTTTAGGTCAAGGCGCTTATTTAGTTGTGCCATTCATTGGCCCATCTACTGTGCGCGATATGTCTGGTTTTGTTGTAGATACAATTGCATTTGATCCTGTTACTTATCAGCACAATGGTGGACGCGTAGCAACCAGCAACACCTTACGGGGTGCAGGCTTAATCAATACGCGTACTAATTTGCTAGAAGCAAGTGATATTTTGGATGAAGCCGCACTAGACCCTTATGCGTTTATGCGTGATGCATATTTACAGCGTCGCGAGAATCAGTTGGCAGATGGTGATGTAAGCAAACAAAATAAGCCACAAGATAGTGATTTTGAACCACTACCCGAAGATGAAAAAAAGTAAATCGTTAAATTGATAAAAAAGCGCTGTGTATTCAGCGCTTTTTTATTGTCTGCTAGTAACGTGATTAATAAATTAACCAATATTCACACTGAGCACATGCTAAAATCTTAATTTTTGCAGATGATTTTAAGGGTACTGTGTCACTCGAATTTATTCAAGCCACCATTGTTGCTGATATGCAACAAGTTGATCGCGTTATACACGCTTCGTTAAAGTCTGAAGTCGCTTTAATCAATCAAATATCTACCTACATTGTGCAAAGTGGTGGCAAACGTCTTAGGCCTGCTTTAGTCTTGCTCTCAGCTGGCATATTTGGTGCAGTTAAGCCACAACACCATACTTTGGCCGCTATCGTTGAATTCATACACACTGCAACCCTATTACACGATGATGTAGTAGACGAGTCTGATAAACGTCGAGGCAAAGCAACGGCAAACAGTTTATATGGCAACGCTGCCAGCGTACTAGTAGGTGACTTTCTTTACTCTCGTGCATTTCAAATGATGGTTGAAATTGAAAATATGCGCGTAATGAGCATACTTTCAGAGGCGACCAATATCATTGCTGAAGGCGAAGTGATTCAGCTACTAAATATACACAACGACCAAGTGACTCAAGCCCAATATTTAAAAGTGATTCACTACAAAACAGCTAAATTATTTGAAGCGGCTAGCCGACTGGGTGCCGTGATTAACCATGCCAACCCGCAACATGAAAACGCTCTTGCAAACTATGGTATGCACTTAGGTACTGCATTTCAGCTCATTGACGATGTGCTTGATTTAAGTGGTGACGCCGAAGCAATCGGCAAAAATCTAGGTGATGATATTGCCGAAGGCAAACCAACTTTACCGCTCATTATTACTATGCAACTGGGCACTGAGGCGCAAAAACAATGCGTAAAAAACGCTATACAGCAGGGTGGTATTGAGCATTTAACAGATGTGATTGCCGCAGTTAAAGCGACTAACGCACTAGATGTCGTTAAAAAAATTGCCGAACAAGAAGCTGAATCTGCCATTTCTGCAATCAAAGATTTGCCTGAGAATATTTATAAAGAAAGCTTGATTAAGCTCGCAACATTTTCAGTTAATCGTAGCTTCTAACAAAATAAACTTTACTTTTTTTTGTGACGAAGACGTAATTACAAAACTACAGAGTTGTTAAGCTGATATTCTTTATTGTTTAAAATAAAAGGCTGAAATCTTAGTGGTTTTATCAAAAAGATTCATAACATATAGATTTACAAAGCAAAGATTTATATAGAGACTTTTTGTTCTTTATCAACAACAGCATTGAGGTAGTTTTAATAAAAATCAGACTTTTAATAATTCGATAAAAGTCTTAGTTTAATAAAATAGGCTTACCGTTTTCAGCATTAAAATAGGTTAGCCGAGCACAATCGCTAGTACCAGCGGTTAAGTTGCCGTCAAATAAAGCAGCGCCATCTACATCAACTACCGCGTATCCATTATGATAAAGCGTGATTTCAGCTTGGCTTGGGCCGTGACGCATGGCAAAGCTCATAAAAGTTTCTTCTTCCACTTCGCTACACATCTCCCAATTAGCTTCACCTGTGAGTTGTTTTAACCAGCCAGGTAAATCAACCTCCACGCGGCAAATAATAGGCGTATCCCATGCGTTAGCGTTGTCGGCCAAGGCATCTAATTGTTGTTCAATATTTAAGTGTGATTCAGTCATTTTACGCCTTTCGTTTGAGTCATATATTGTGACAAACAGAAGCTTTTCAAGGCATTACTTGCTACTTTAATAGAAACGTTTAACATGTTGTTTAGTTTACATTATAAGCATTAAGGAAGCATTGTTCATGCCTGATTTTATAGTTACTTTAAGCCAAACGCTGCAAGACTCTAGTTTACTCTATATCGGCTACAGCGTTTTGCTGGGGTTAGTGGTTGGGAGCTTTCTCAATGTTGTGATTTATCGCATGCCAAAAATAATGGAGCAGCAATGGCAAGAGCAAGCGCGCCAGATTCTTGCCGATGATTTAGCGAGCATCCCCCAAAAAAATCAAGAAAAAACAATCACTTACAGCCTCTCAAAACCTCGCTCATCTTGTCCAAAATGTAGGCATCAAATTACTGCTCTAGAAAACATTCCTATAATTAGTTATTTGGTACTTGGTGGTAAATGCTCAGCATGCAAAACTAAAATTTCAGCGCGTTATCCTTTAATTGAGCTGTTAACAGCTACATTAGCAGGCTTAGTGGCGTATAAATTTGGTTATTCGCTTGCGGCTTTTGGTGCGTTATTATTTGTATTCGCGCTTATTACGCTCACTTTTATTGATTTTGATACACAATTTTTGCCTGACGATATTACCTTGCCGCTACTTTGGCTAGGCTTGATGTTCAATGTTAACCAATCATTTACTGATTTAGCCTCTGCAGTCATTGGTGCCATAGTCGGCTACGTTATTTTATGGAGCGTAAACGCGCTTTTCAAGCTTTACAGAGGCATAGACGGCATGGGCTACGGTGATTTTAAATTACTCGCAGCTATTGGTGCATGGTTTGGTTGGCAAATATTGCCAGCAGTCATTTTATTATCTGCTGGCGTTGGCGCAGTCATTGGTGTTTGCTTAATGATATTTGCCAAACATGGTCGCGAAGTACCCATACCGTTTGGACCATACTTAGCGCTTGGTGGCATTAGTGCTTTGTTCTTTGGCCCACAACTCGCTAGCATTTACTTAATATCTTGATAGTTGTGGCACTTACTGGCGGCATTGGTTCTGGCAAATCAGAAGTTTCTCGTTTATTTGAGTCGCTTAATGTGCCAGTCGTCGATGTGGATGTTATTGCGCACCGTTTAACCACTAGTAATGGCCAGATGGTTGCAAAAATTGCCGAGCAGTTTGGTTCTGATTTTTTAACTGCAGACGGTGCTATGGACAGAGTAAAAATGCGTGACCATGTGTTTACCAATGTAGTTGAACGCAAAAAACTTGAGGCTTTATTGCATCCTGTTATTTATGCAGAGGCTTGTCAGGCACTGGCCAAAAACCAGGCTGTACCTTATCAAATATTAGCGATACCGCTACTTTTTGAAACAAATCGATATCAAAGTATTGTTAATAGGATTTTATTGGTTGATTGTGATGAAGCCACTCAAATAGCTCGCACTATGGCACGCAACCATTTGAGCGAGCCGGTTGTGCGTGCGATGATGAGCGCTCAAACGCCGCGTAGCGAGCGGCGTAAACTAGCCGATGATATTATCGAAAATAACGCAAGCATTGCAGATTTAAAGCGTAAAGTACTGCAACTGCATGAGAAATTCAGCACTACTTGC
>JANNBX010000142.1:0-35433 GCA_031385945.1 Methylophilaceae bacterium
GGCAAGTGTGGCAAAGCCTATACCAAGCGCCACAAAACATTCGCCTAAAAACTTTAAGGTGTCGCGTTTTTTGGTAAGTAACCAATACGCTAAGCCAATATAGAAAATACCCAAAGCGAGCGCACTGTAAGCCAAGCCAAATTGTGAGTCTTCAAGTAATGCATATTGCAAACCAAAACCTAAAATTGGTGTGCCGAAAACTAACGTTGAATCAACGTAATCATTCATTTTAACGGCTTGTTTATGTGCGTAAATAATCGCAATTACGGTAAATAATAAGAAATGCGCGATTAAAAATGGCTCTATGGTACTGAAAAATTCAGGCTGATAGCTTTTTGCGCCCCAAATCGAGCCAATCACAAAAGTAAAGGCAAAGCCTAAAACATTTAAACTGCGCCAGTTTTTTTGGAAAGCGATAAAAGCAATGGCAATATTAAGTGCTAAATAAATACTAAATAACGCAACGTAATTACCAGACCCACTGGAGGCTAGCAAAGGCGCTAAAAAGCCGCCTGTGAAGCCTAATATGGCTAATGGTAATGCATTTTGTTTTACCGCGATAATCGCAGAAAGTGCGGCCATTAGTACTAACAATACAAATGCAATATTTTTAGGTAACACTTGATAATAATTAGCTGAAAATGCAATCACCAAATACATCACCGCGACACCGCCGCCTTGTAACGCCCAAGCAAATTGTGGCTTTTGTATGCGTGTTTTCCAGCCAAACGCCAGTAAACCAGCACCTGCTAAACCAGCTGTGAGCATGCGCAACTCAACCGGAATCACACCATTATCAACGGCTAGTTTCAGTAAAAATACGATACCGATCAATAGGATAACGATACCTGCACGCACCAGCGTATTGCCACCAAACAACCATGCCCAGCCAGCTTGAAAAGCCTTTTCAATAAAATTGGGTTCTATAGGTTTAATCGGCGCGTATTGGCTAGGTTTAGGTATTGGCTTGTACGATACTTCAACGGGTTTTGTTGCAACCGTTTGTTGAGTAGCAGTACTACTTTTTAAGGGCAGAGAGGCGACTTTAGGCAGCGCTTCAACTGCAGGAGGCGTCACCAAGTCTATTGTTTTAGATTGTTCAGGGATTGATTCAGCCGTTTTTTTATGCGATTTCTCATTAAGCTGATTTAATTGTTGTTCAATCTTTAATGCTTTAGTTTCAAGCTGTTGAATGCGTTTATTAGCGAGATCTAATTGAGTTTTGAATTGGCTAAAAAAATATCCCAGCAACAAACCAAGTAGCGGAAAAAGCCAGCTACTGCTGTAAATGCCCGCAGACCCGAGCGCTGCCATTAACGTAGCAATGCCAATACCAATCATAAATCCTAGTAACATCGCGCTACTCCATTTCATACTTTTTATTATTTTTTAAAAAACACAGCGATTACTTTTAACAATAAGCTGCTCACTTAAGTACGCATTTCTAGTGGTTAAGTAGCAACACATATTTAGTGTTTGGCACACACAAACTAACCCTCAAACATTAGGTATTAGAGTAGCTATGTTTATATTCTGCCCACTGCTGCTGGTTGATTTCGGCAGCTAGTTTAGCTAGCTTAAGTACATCTTCACGCCAATTTTCGTAATTAGCACCAAACTGCATAAGCTGCTCTGGTTTGGCTGCGTTATAAAAACCAGCGTTACGCAGGTGGCTCCAGGCAACCACTTCAGCCATGGTTTCAAATACATTATCTAGTCGCGTTAAATTGCCCTGCCATTGAATCAAATCTAAACGGTCTTGGCTGGGTTGTAACTCTTTAATTACATACGCTTTCTTATCAATAGCTACTGGTTTTAATAGGGCTGGAGCAATAGCTTGTGAGCGTGCTTGAATAGTAGCTACGCGCTCAGCCTGATTCTTCCATTTGGGTTGTTTTAGGGTTAGATAAGGCGTGAGTGCACTCGTATTTACTTGCTTCATGTCAATTAAACGCGGTTTATGTTCACCTTTTTCGCCTGCTACCAGCACAATAAAACGCTCAACCCCCAGGCTGCCAGTACCAGCTACCCGACGGGCGATATCAAGTGGTTGATAAAACTCACCTTTTTCAGTATTTGGCATTAACTGTTTGAATAATTCAAGCGCAGCTTCTTTATCATTTTTTTGTATTTTTAGGCTACGTTCACCATCAATAATGAGCCGTCTTTTGCCGCTACGTAACTCACTACGACTATTTATAAAATCTTTCTGAGAGCGTTTACTCAGTGAGTCAAGAAGTTGGCTCACCATGCCCTTAGCGGTTTTGCGCTCGACCCATTTTGCCTTACCATCACTTAGCGCTTTGGCATAGCGATCTAGCATTTCGTTTAGCATTTTTTCAGATTGCGCATGGCTAAGCTGTAATGATTTTGCCGCCACAATCAAACTCGTGAGTAACCTTGTAACCTCCCACAAACAGGGTGCTAGTGCGCTTTCGTCAAAGTCGTTTAAGTCAAAATAAGCTAAGCCATTATCACCCTTGTAACTACCAAAGTTTTCAAGGTGCAAATCGCCACAAATCCACGCAGCTGGGCTTGCCAGCTGATTGAGTTCTACATGCATATTTTCATAAAATAAGTGACAACTACCGCGCATGAATGTGAATGGATCTTTAGCCATGAGCGCAAGCTTCATGTCTAGCCTTTCAGCCTCACGCCCACTGTTATAAGCAATGACTTTGTCGTAAATATTGGTGTTCGTTTTTGTTTTTACCATGATGACTCCTATTGCGTGGCTGGGTTAGATATTATTACTGAAGATTTAAAAGGCACGCGCTCTTCTAACTCTGTGACGTATTGTGCCACGCCTTGCTGTTCTTGGTCTAAAAACTGTTGAATAGCACGCTTAAATTGTGGGTGTGCGATTTTGTGAAACGATGTAGTAGGGCGTGGCTTAAAGCCACGTGCTAATTTATGTTCACCTTGGGCTCCGCCTTCAAAATAACGAATTTTTTGGGCGATGCAAAACTCTTGAGCTTGATAATAACAAAGCTCAAAATGTAAATTAGGTACGTACTGTAATGCACCCCAATAGCGGCCATAAAGGTTAGTTTGATCATATAAACAAAGTGACGCAGCAACAGGTACTTGGTTTATTTCAGCAATAATGAGTAACGTATTTTGGCTTAAATGCTGGCCTAATAAATTAAAAAACTCACGTGTCAAATAAGGCGTAGAGCGGTGTTCAAAATAGGTATTACAGTAACATTCATAAAAAAACTCCCAGTGTTGCTGGGTAATTTTATCACCTGTTAGCTGTTGACAAATCACATTGGCAGTCGTGATTTTCTTTCTTTCTTGACGAATTTTCTTACGTTTATCGTGTGCTAAAGTGCTTAAAAAGTGCTCAAAATCATTAAAATAACTATGCTCTGCGCTTGCGTTTTCCCATCTAAATTGCACGCCATGTCTTTGTAGCCAAGCGGTGCTTTTAAGCATCAACTCGGCACTTGTGTCAGGAAAGAGTACATGTGCGCTCGATATTTCTAAATCAACCAGTTGTTTTTCTATTACTTGCAATATTATTTTTTGTATTTCAGGCGTTTTTGCTAGTAAACGGCAACCAGTCACGGGTGAAAATGGAATAGCGCCTAATAATTTTGGATAATAACTTAAACCGTTTTGTGCATAAGCTTGTGCCCAAGCCCAATCAAATACGTATTCTCCGTAAGAATGTGTTTTTAAGTATTGCGGCATAGCGCCAACTAATTGATTGTTCTCAAAAACAGCAATATGGTAGGGCTGCCAGCCAGTATTTGCTTGTACACTTTTTGACACTTCAAGCGCATTTAAAAATGCATGGCTAGTCAGCGGCGACCCATCGGTCAGCGCATCCCATTCATTGGCATTTATACTTGAAATGCGGTCAATAATCTGAATTTGTATACTCATCAAACAGGGGTCTCACTCAATTCAAGTTTTATGACTGAATTTTTGCAGCACTAATTTCGTAGTGTTAAGGCAAAGCTTGTGAATAATAATTCGTTATGTATCAATAATAGACGGTGTTATTATTTTTTTATTCAAGCTTCGTATGATTTAAAAGCTTAAGTTGTTGACGCTACTCTCAGTTAAATTGTAGCCTTTTTACAGCTTAATTGTAGCCGCGAAAGTGTATTTGCAAAACAATGTTGGGCTACAATATTAGAATATGATTCCAAAAAAAATACACCGACTTAATATCACCGCACATGCTCGTTTACACATGGGTTTTTTTGATTTACATGGCGGCTTAGGACGCAAATTTGGCAGTATTGGTGTTGCGCTTGATTGGCCTGTCACTGAAATTTTAGCCACGCGTTTGGCTGATAATTTAGAAAAGACCATGCATCAAAATGTCGATTTTAAAATGCTGCAAACAATTCCCAGCCATGCAGGTTTAGGCTCTGGCACTCAGCTAGCTTTAGCGGTTGGTGCTGCTTACAATCAACTTTACAATTTAGGCTTAAGCGCTACTGATATTGCGCTATCAACCAAGCGAGGCCTGCGCTCAGGTATTGGTATTGGTACATTTGAGCATGGTGGCGTGATTGTTGATGGTGGTCGTGGTGCAAACACAAAAATGCCACCCATACTAGCGCGTGTTAGCTTTCCTGAAGATTGGCGTATTGTACTGATTTTTGACGACCAACATACTGGCGTACATGGCGATGAGGAGTTGGCAGCGTTTAAAACTTTGCCTGAGTTTCCTGAAACACTAGCCGATAAATTATGTCGGCATGTGCTGATGCAAGCTTTGCCTGCTTTACATGAAGCAGATTTAAGCGCTTTTGGTGCGGCCATTAACGCACTGCAAACTGCAACAGGTGACTACTTTGCGCCTGCGCAAGGTGGCCGTTATGCCAGCCAAAAGGTAGCGCAAGTTTTAGATTTTTTAGTTACACAACAAGTAGCCTGTTTAGGCCAAAGCTCTTGGGGCCCCACTGGTTTTGCAATCATTGAAAACGAAGCCGCAGCGCAAGCAATGCTCAAACAATTGCCCGAAAATGGTTGCCGTTATGTGATGACCAAAGGCTGTAATTCACCGACAAATATAACGATATTGGACTAGCTTTATGGAAAAACCAGCAATTTTGCACTTAATAACGCCTGCTAAAAACCCTAGCCCATTTGATGTCAATATGGCAATTGATGCAGGCTTTGCAAACATCATCAGTTATACCCATGTTGGTTTAAATGAAGTAACAGCTTTAACCCAGGATGCTATTTTTTCACGCAGTGTGAGCGGTGTGAAACGTGAGGCGCTTTTTTTTGCTGGGCGCGATATTAACTTAGCTTTTGACATGTTGCATAACGCTCAAAACGCGATGTTTGATCCTTTTAAATGTAACGTCATGGCAGACCCATCAGGAGCGTTCACCACGGCGGCTGCAATGCTAGCAAAGGTTGAGTTGCATGCAAAATCTTTAGCGGGTAAAAGAATCGCAATTTTTGGCTGCACTGGCCCTGTAGGCGGCGTAGCAGCGATTATCGCCGCTAAATGTGGTGCAGTTGTAACCATGGTTTCGCACCAGTCTTTAGCTGATACGGCAAAAATTGCAGGCAGTTATACTGAAAAATATAAGGTGGTATTAAATGTGGCTGATGGCAGCACAGCGGCATTAAAAACAGAAATTTTACAAGCCAGTGATATTGCTTTGTGTTGCGCTGCTGCGGGCGTGCAAGTATTGTCACTCAGTCAAATTCAAGCTGCACAATTACAAGTGATTGCGGATGTGAATGCAGTTGCACCCACTGGTATTGAAGGCGTAAATGTGATGGCAGATGGCGCAATTATTGAAAACACAGCAACATTAGGTGTAGGTGCGCTTGCGATTGGGCAGCTTAAATATACAACGCAACATCATTTACTTAAGCGCTTATTGAGCGAGCAAGATCAACTATTTGATTTTATGAGCGCTCTTGAAGAGGCGCGGTTGCATCTTAAAAAGTGAACATAATGCGGCAATTTGAGCAACGGTATTTAAGGCTGAGCGAAGGTATTTGAAAATGAATGGCAGAATAATTATTGCCGCTATTTCTGCGCGTCCTTATGTGCAAGCTGCCGTAAAAGCGGGGTTTGAAGTCATCGCTATTGATAGTTTCGCTGACGAGGAAACAAGGCAGGTTGCCAGCCAAACATATATTATCAACATGCACGATGATGGTTTAGATCCTACAGAATTGCTAGAGTTATTAGCGTTAATTGTTCAGCCAAACGATGTGTTGTGCTACGGTGCAGGCTTTGAGCGCCAGCCATTATTACTTAAAAAAATCGCCAAATTATTACCTGTTTTAGGTAATACTGCCTTAACCATACACCATGCCAACACGCCCAAACTTTTTTTTGCGCACCTCAAAAGCGCATCACTTAATTACCCCGAAATTAGTTTTAGTGGCCTTAAAAATCCTAAATATTGGATACAAAAACAAGCGGGCGGTAGCGGTGGCGGGCATATTACACGCGCTTTGCCATTGATTGATATTCCTCCTAAGGTGAATCATTATTATCAGTACAAATTAGAGGGCACGAGTGTTTCGTTATTATTTTTAGCGCACTCAATCGCTAAGCTGTCAATAAATGAAGCTGATACTCAAGCTGCAAGCCAAACTAAAGACGAGGCTCAAATTGATGTTATAGGGTTTAGCACGCAGTGGTGCGCGCCAAGTGCTATAAACCCGTATCGTTATGGTGGGGCGGCAAGCCATGTTGAGCTGAGTAGGTCTGTAAAAAATAAAATAATACAGGCTGCAAAGACGCTTAACAATATACTAAAGTTGAAAGGAATCAATAGCTTAGATTGCATAGTGGTGACGGAAACCGTTTGGATTTTAGAGCTAAATGCACGATTATCAGCTACTTTTGATTTGTATGAAAACAATGATGGCGACTTGTTTAATGCCCATATCGCCGCCTGCTTAAATTTACCAGTTGAGCTACCTGTGCCCATTAAACATTCACGGGCGCATCAAATAATTTATACCAATAAGGGCTGTGTTGTGCCTGTCAATATGGATTGGCCTGACTATGTGCTTGATAGGCCTGTAGCAGGCAGTATAATCGAGGCAGGCCAGCCACTCTGTACCGTTATTGCCAGTGCGGGTAATGCGCTAAATGCTCAACAATTAGTGGCTGAATACGCTGAAAATTTGTAATTAAGCTGATGATTCAGTCACTAAAAAAAGTAACCATGATTTCAATGCTGACCGCACTTTAACACCTGCTTTTCTACTCTAAAACTGAGCAATAAATTGATATTTAAAATTAAGGCCCTGAAATGAACATTGTCAGTATCAATCGCTTAACCCAATCTACGCTAATCGATCTAATTGCTAACGCACATCATTTGCGCGTCAACGTGACAACGCACGCCAGTGGCGCCACAATCATTGATGCTGGCATAGTGGCGCAGGGCGGGTTAGAGGCAGGGCGACGTATTGCAGAAATCTGCATGGGTGGCTTAGGTCATGTACAAATTCAGCAGAATAATCAGTTTAAAAATTGGCCACTGAGTTTACAAGTCAGTAGTCAGAACCCAGTACTAGCCTGCCTAGGCAGCCAATATGCTGGTTGGAGTCTAGCAGGCGAACATAAACAGGATAAATTCTTTGCGCTAGGGTCAGGCCCTGCACGCGCTATTGCCCAACGTGAAGCTATTTTTAAAGAATTAGCGTATCAAGATAGCGCTGAAAAAACTGTTTTAGTATTAGAAACAGATGCTATTCCACCGGCTGATGTTATTGCTAAAGTAGCGCGCGATACTAATATCACAGCGCAAAACCTCACATTTATTTTAACGCCAACTCGCAGTTTGGCAGGCACCGTACAAATAGTTGCACGCGTTTTAGAGGTTGCGCTACACAAGCTACATACGCTGCATTTTCCGTTAGATTCTGTGGTTGATGGTGTTGGCTCTGCGCCTATTCCACCGCCAAGCCCAGATTTTTTAACAGGTATGGGGCGTACCAACGATGCGATTTTGTTCGGTGGTTTTGTACATTTATTCGTAAGCTGCACAGATGTGCAAGCTGAGCAATTAGCTATGGCTATGCCTAGCAACACATCGCAAGATTATGGCAAGCCATTTGCCGATTTATTTAAAGCGGTGAATATGGATTTTTATCAAATTGACCCTTTATTATTTTCGCCTGCAAAAGTCACGGTGAGTAACCTGCAAACAGGCAAAAGCTTTTTTGCAGGTGCACTCAACGAAGCCATGCTTAATCAGTCATTCGGAGCCTAATATCAGGCTACCAATATTTACTGATGAGCCACTAAAGCAAGGTGGCTGGCACGGCGATCAGCTTGCAAGAAGCTTTGCGAAGCGCGGTGTTGAAGCCGTTTTTATCTCGCTACAAGATTGTTATCTAGATTTAAGCCAACCGTTTAATACGCTTGATAGCGCACAAAATAATATCCATTTGCCAAGTTTTGAGCAGTTACCCAAAGCTGCTTTTGTGCGCGGTATTGCTGGCGGTACTTTGCAGCAAATAACCATGCGTTTGAATATTCTGCATGCCCTAACATTGTCAAACGTCACCATTTACAATGCGCCCCGTGCCATTGAGCGCACGGTAGACAAAGCCATGACTAGTTTTTTATTACATAAAAAGGGTATCAGTACCCCCCAAACTTGGGCGTGTGAGTCACGTCATATTGCGCAACGTTTAGCGTTAAGTCATACAAAAAAACTCATCATTAAGCCACTATTTGGCTCGCAAGGTCTAGGTGTGCGCTTGCTCGACAGCAGCCATTTGCCTGTACCGCAAGCAATATTCGTAGATGGCGTATTCTATTTGCAAGAGTATATTGATTCTGGTGAAAAGCCTCACGATTACCGTGTATTTGTGGTTAATCACAAAGCGATTGCCACCATGCGCCGCACTGGTAACACATGGTTAAGCAATGTAGCTCAAGGTGGCACGTGTGAGTCAGTAGATGATAATGCGCTGGCTAAACTCGCCGAATCAGCATCGCTTGCTTTAAATATTGATTATTGCGGCGTAGATATTATTCGTGATATTGCAGGTCAGCTTTACGTGCTAGAAGTCAATAGCATTCCCGCTTGGCGTGGCTTACAAGGGGTTACAGCCGTTAATATTGCAGATGCTTTAGCTGATGATTTGTTGAGTAAATTACAATGAGTACCGCACTTAATACGCAATTAGCAGCAACTTTTAAAGCGGCATGTTTAGCAGAGCTAGAAGCTTTAAAACCAGGCAATGTTCATATTTTTGCTGATGGTCACGGCATGAATGTTGAGCAATTTATGGCCAGCGCAGAGGCCGCAGCCCAGCAGATTGCCAAACCAAATTTAGGCGTAGGTCAGCGTATTTTAAACGCTGTAATCGCCACTCAAAACGCAGTTGGTTTGAATACTAATTTGGGTATTATACTACTCTGCGCACCATTGATTCATGCGGCGTTAAATCGTCAACATATTGATTTTAATAAGGATTTAGAGTTGGTTTTGCAGGGTTTAACCACTCAAGATGCAGTACTTACTTTTGAGGCGATTCTGCTTGCAAACCCTGCAGGATTAAGCCGAGTTTCACAGCACGATGTCTATGAGCCTGCGCAATGTACATTGCTAGAAGCCATGCAAATAGCAGCACCGCGCGACATGATTGCTCGTCAATATGCGCATTATTATCAAGATATTTATACCTTTGGTTTGCCCTGTTATCAGCATTACTTAAAGGTTTGGCAGCGGCCAGCATGGGCAACTACAGCTGTTTATCTAAGTTATATGGCGCATTATCCTGATAGCCATATTGTGCGTAAACATGGCGAAATTGCAGCTGAGCTCGTGCAAAATCTAGCGCAAGAACATTCATCAGTTTTTTTGCAAGCTTACAATCCAAAAAACTACCTAATGCCATTGTTACGTTTTGACACAGACCTTAAATCTCAGCATTTAAACCCAGGTACGTCAGCCGATTTAACCGTTGTAACATTATTGTTGCATCAGATTCAATTGATTTAAAAACATATTTTGTAGGTAAAAGTTGCCGTAACAGTTTGTTATAAATGTAATTTTTTGTTAAATGTAAAGCGCTAATTAACAAATTAAGCCATAATCAATCCAATCTAAAACTTCAAATTCACATTCCACGGAAATAATATAAATGAAAATTGCGTTTTTAGAAGACGACATTAATTTTGCTGCGATGGTGGTTGAATGGCTCCAAGAGGCTGGTCATCAAGTCGATTTATTCTCAAGTGGTCACGAATGTCTGCGCGCGTTTAACGATAAGCGCTATGCGCTCTGTTTGTTTGACTGGAGCCTACCAGATATGGAAGGCGTAGCCGTCATGGAGAGCCTTAAGTTAAAAGGTAAGTTGCCACCAGTTATTTTTTTAACAGGGCATGACGCCGAAGAAGACGTAATGAAAGTGCTTAACGCAGGTGCTGACGACTACATCGTTAAGCCGCCACATCAAAGTATTTTATTGGCCCGTATTAACGCGGTGGCACGCCGCAGCTACCCATCTAGCGACCCTGCAGATGTGCTTAAAGTGGGTAATCTTGAAGTTGATTTCAAACTCAGAAAAATAAAACTTAACCAAGATGAAGTTAAATTAACTGATAAAGAAAATGAATTAGCGCTCTATATTTTAGCTAATCAAGGCGCACTTTTGCCGCGCGTACACTTATTGCAAGTAGTTTGGGGTTCAACGGCTAATGTAGACACCCGTACCATAGATGTGCACATCAGCCATTTGCGCAGTAAATTAGGGTTACTACCCGAAAATGGCTGGCGTTTAAGCTCAATTTATCAGCAAGGCTACCGCTTAGAGCGCCTGACTTCATAGCTAAAAATTAAGCCTAGTTACGACTTGGTTTAAGAGTTACATCTTTTTGCGGTATGGCTTCATCAATAAAGCTTTGTTGGCTCACAATAAATCGTAATTTACTAGTTATCAAAAAACAAACAATTATCATCATTAAACTTACTTAGTTAATGCTTCACATCAGCATGATTTGCGCATACCTAACATAGGTAATACAGAAAATACAATTTATTAAAATGAAATCAACTATTTACAAAAAATTACAAGCAGTATTATTGCTTTGTTCGAGTATTATTTTTGCGCAAACTGCGGCTTCTGTGCCAGTAACTACGCAAGCGCCTGTACTTAGCAATACCGCTAGTGAACCTGTATTTAACTATATTGTTAAGAAAAATGAGTCTTTTTCAATAATTGCTCATCAATACATGACCAACTACGCTGATATTCCAAAGCTTGCTGCGTTTAATCAGTGGACAGTTCAAAAGAAACTACAACCTAATCAAGTGATTAAAATTCCAAAATCATTATTAAAAATTAAACCAGTAGTGACTGAGTTGATAGCCGTAACAGGTGATATGCAGCTAAAAGCAGCTAAAGAAACTAGCTTTAAACCTGTAAAAGCAGGCCAGTTACTCAATATGGGCGATACGCTAGTTAGCGCTGCAAACGGTAAAGCTACTTTACGTTTTACTGATGGCACTACCACTGAATTACAGCCAAACAGCCAGCTAACATTGATTTCAGTAGGCCAGTATGCGGGTTTAAATACGTTTATTAACGATATTAATTTAACCACTGGCCGTCTTGAAGTGATCGCCAACCCAAAGCATCAGCAGGGCAATGCTATGCGGGTTATCACGCCTTCAGCCGTTGCAGCAGTGCGTGGCACTCAATTTAGGGTGGGTGCCAAAGACGCTATTACGCTTGAAGAAACCTTAGAAGGGCATGTTGCTTTTGATGGCGCCAATGAGCAGGTCATAATTGATCAAGGTTTTGGTAGTATTGCACAAAATAATCTGCCGCCGATAACACCTAAACCACTGCTAGCGGCACCTGACCTGAGCAAGCTTAATGAAATTATTAAAAATATACCATTTACTTTTGGTATGCCAGCCCAAGTTGGTGTGAGCGCATGGGCGGCTCAAATTACTCGGCCAGACGGCACCGTTATAGAGCAGCTAATCAGTCAAACCAACACAGAGATTACCCCAATAGATATACCAGATGGCACATACTCAATAGCGGTGCGCGGGCAAGATCAATATGGTTTACAGGGCTATGAAAGTCGTCATCAATTTGAAGTGAATGCACGACCATTTGCTCCGGTACTACAGGTTAAAACAACACCTTTTAGAAGTTTGCCAAAATTTGAGTGGCAACCAGTCAGTGGCGCAGATTCGTATCTAGTTGAATTAAGCCCAACACCAAACTTTAATGAGAAGTTAGTCAATACTAAAGTGATGAGAAGCGCGTTTAATACTGAGCAATTAGCTCCAGGACAATATTATGTGCGTGTAGCGAGTTTAGAGCAGTCGGAAACCAGTACTTACAGCCAAACCCAAACAGTTATATATCAACCACTAGATTTTGTGCCTGAGTTAGGTCGTCACGATTTTGATTTTAATGATGAAAAAACGGTTAAGTTAACTCTACCTGCTCTACCAATATCGCTTAAATACGATGTGTTATTGACAAAAGATGCGGCACGCCAAGAAGTAGTTTGGCAAACAGTATTGAGCAGCACTAACGCAGATTTCAATAAGCCGCCACATGGTAAATACTACTATTCTGTTCGATATATTGACGACACGGGTATTAAAGGCCCCACAACAACCTATCCGATTCAAGTTCGTTAATTTGCTGAATAGTTAGTCATCATGAAGTTATTTAAAATCGATGATCGTTTGTCGACGCTACTTATTTTGTTGGTAGTTGCACTTTTTTTATCTGCCACGCAGTTATTTAATCGTATTGACAATCAGGCATTTGATTTGGGTCAGCGTTGGTTTCCTCAAGCGGCTACCAATCAAATTATCATCATCGGTATTGATGAATACAGCCTAAAACAGCTTGGTCGCTGGCCTTGGAGCCGTAAAACGCACGCAGGTTTACTGACACAGTTGTCACACGAAAAAACTAAAGTAATTGGCCTAGATGTTATTTTTGCCGAACCCGAAAACCCACTAGCAGATAACGCACTAGCAGATGCTATTAAGCTCGCTGGTAATGTAGTGTTGCCACAATTATTAGAGGTGAGCCATCAAAGTGTTCAAGTCACCGAAACACTACCGCTGGCTATGTTCGCTAAAAATGCAGCTGGCGTAGGACGTGTGCATGTGCAGTTAGATGAAGATGGTATTGCGCGCAGTGTCTACTTACAAGAAGGCATTAACCAAAATTCAACGCCTTTATTTGCAGAACAGATATTACAAGTAGCGGGTATTTTGCCGCTCAATTTTATTGCAAATAAACAAAATACTCAGACTAAATCTGCTTACTCTAAAGCAGTTAATGACGTAAATAACAGCAAATACTCTCTGATTACTCAAGCGCCTGAGCAGAACGGTTTAATTCGTTCAGACGTAAAAAAAATCAACTTTTTAGGCCCACCAAATACCGTTCCTGCAGTTTCATACGCCAAAGTATTAGCGGGTGATTACCCTAAAAATTACTTCAAGAATAAAATTGTATTAGTTGGGGCTACAGCCTCAGGTATGGGTGACTTTCTACCAACACCAATGTCGGCATTGCAACAGCCTATGTCGGGCATTGAGTTTCATGCAAACGTCATTACTGCCATCTATCGTGATCATTTAGTGAGTACACCACCTAAGTGGCTAATCATTATGGTTTGCGGTTTACTGGCTATTTTGCCAATGTTATGGATACCTAGCATGTCGCCATTCAACTCACTGATGACTAATGTAGGCTACTTTTTCTTTGTAGCGGGCCTTGGTATTTTACTGCCACAGTTGGCCTATATTTGGTTGCCAGTATCATCTGCTTTGGTCAGTATAGTGCTGGCTTATCCGGTGTGGAGTTGGCGTAAACTTGAAGCTGCGCAACGTTACTTAGATGCTGAGTTAGTGAGCCTGCGTAATAGTTTAAGTGACGCAGGTTTAATTCAAGAGGACGACCAGCCAGATGGCATGGCTGATCGGTTTCAAAGCCGTATTAGTCAAGTACGTGCGGCTTCTTCAAAACTGCAAGAATTTAGAAGTGATCGCTATGAAATACTAGCCTTTATTTCGCATGATATTCGAGCACCATTAGCCACCGCGCAAATGATCTTGAAAGAGGAAACCAGTAATCCTAAGTTTCAGCGGGTAATCAATATGCTAGGCCGTGCACTAACATTATCAGAAAGCTATTTATGTGCATCTCGTGCTGAAATGCTCACTACACAACAATTTGAATTGGTTGATTTAGTAGCAGTTTGTCATCAAGCATTTGATGATGCTTACGACATTGCAAATGCAAAAAAAATCAAACTGCTTAGAAACCTGCCAGATGAAGTCATTTGGCTCAGCGGTGACTTTAACTTATTACATCGAGCGATTTTAAATTTGCTTCTAAATGCCATTAAGTATTCAAACGAGAATACCGAAGTTTCATTAAATTTTACGTTAGAAAAAGCTTATGCAACGATTGCTGTAAAAGACCAAGGGTTTGGTATTCCATACGAGCAAATGCAAAAACTTTTTAAGCGCTACAGCCGTTTACCCGGAGGTTCTAATAAAATTGAGGGTACTGGCTTAGGCTTATATTTTGTGAAAACAGTGACCGAAAAGCATGCAGGCTCAGTCTACGTCAAAAGTCAATTGGGTGTTGGTAGCACATTCGCAATGCGGTTACCTGTTATTGATTAGTGGCTGTTATTAGTAATGATAATTACTGTTAGAGCTAATTGTTGATAGTTATTGATAGTTAGCGCCACTTTTCATGGCATACATGGCGTTATCAGCACGAGTAATCCACGTTTCTACAGTTTCGTTGATGACAGATTCTGCTACCCCAAAAGAAAGAGTAGATGAAATAACATCTTGATTAACACTTACAAATGGGTGTGCAGCTACTTGATTGCAAACACGTTTCAACACCTGCACTGCCATTTTGATTGTTGTAGCAGGCATTAGTATTAGCCATTCATCACCGCCGTAGCGAAACAGCTTATCTACAGAGCGCAGATTACCCTCAATAATTCTAGCGGTTTCAATCAATACTTTATCACCCGTTGCATGGCCATAAACATCATTTATTTGTTTGAATTTATTCTGATCTAACAACGCAATACAACAATGATGCCCATGCCGCTCTGCACGTTTTAGCTCATTCATTAGACTGGTATGCATGGTAAGTCGTGTCCAACTGCCTGTTAAAGCATCGCGGGAGGTAAAGTTTTGCCAAAGTCGTTGATTAGACTCCTCTGCAAGTTGCATAAACTGCTCAGCAATCGCTTGAAACTGATCAAGCTGATGGAATAGCTCAAGACCAGAAAGTGGATGTGCTGATTTAACAATTGCTAGCCAAGCTTCATTTAAATGCGTTAATTCATCATTTAAATTATGTTGCAGACCATCAGGCATATATTTTGCCAAAGCTAGCACGCTATCTATGCTCTGCAAGTTGTTTGTAGTTGGCGACTCCTCGCCAGTTACTAAGCAACGCATAGCTTTGATCATCCATTGGTGACGTGTCAGTAACCAAATATTGACCTGACTCAGAATGTCTAATGATGCACTGGCAATATCAACGTCTGCATTAAATTTTTGCACTAATTTTTACGCTTAAATTATTTAATAACTACACTTTAATACCGAATATAAAATAGACCAAATGTCTTAACAAAACTTTACTAGCCTGTATAAAAATTGCGTTAATTAGTCAGTTTTTACGAATAAACCACATAATTCTGCAAGACAATTACTTTTTTATGCAATTCAAATGCAGTATAATATGTGGCTGAAATAAACTAAGCGTTAAAACAAGCAATTATTAAATGAGCAATAGCAAATTTAATATGAATCAAACAAGCAAGAATAAGTAGTCATTTTGTAATCTGCAAACAAACTAGATGTTTTTTGCAATTATAACGATCAAAAAACGCAAATCAATCAACAGGAGTTAGCAATGGCAAATTTATTAGACCAATTAAAAGGTATGACCACAATCGTAGCGGATACAGGCGATGTAGAGGCGATTAAAGCCGTCAAGCCAGTGGATGCAACAACAAACCCTTCGCTAGTATTAAAAGCAAGCCAATTGCCACAATATGCACCGTTGATTGAAACAGCAATTGCTTATGCAAAAGCACAAGGTGGCACAAAAGCACAGCAAATTGATAGCGCTGCTGACAAATTAGCCGTGTTAATCGGTGCTGAAATCACTAAAGAAGTACCAGGCCGTATTTCTACTGAAGTAGATGCGCGCTTATCATTCGACTTAGATGCAATGGTGGCTAAAGGCCGTAAATTGATTGCGCTTTATGCAGAGTCTGGCATTAGCAAAGACCGCGTGTTGATTAAATTAGCTTCAACATGGGAAGGCATTAAAGCTGGCGAAATTCTTGAAAAAGAAGGCATTCAGTGTAACCTCACGTTGTTATTCGGTTTTGGCCAAGCGCGTGCTTGTGCTGAAGCAGGCGTATTCTTGATTTCACCATTCGTTGGTCGTATTTTAGATTGGTATAAAGCTAAAAACCCAACAACAGAATACACACAAGAAACAGACCCAGGTGTGGTGTCAGTACGTGCTATTTACCAATATTATAAAGAGCATAGCTATAAAACAGTGGTGATGGGTGCATCGTTTCGTAACACTGGCGAGTTAATCGCTTTGGCTGGTTGTGATCGCCTAACTGTTTCACCAAACTTATTGCAAGATTTAGCCGCCACTGAAGGTACTTTAGTGCAAGTATTAAAAGATACTGGCGTTACTAAAACAGCTCCTGCAAAAATGACTGAAGCTGAGTTCCGCTTTGAACTAAATCAAGATGCAATGGCGATTGAAAAATTATCTGAAGGTATTCGTGGCTTTGTAGCTGATCAAAATAAATTAGAAGCAGCATTAGCAGCAAAACTGTAAGGCTTTAAAAATAGAGAGTGGTGACTGGGTTTAGGTGGCTTTTGCTACTTAAACCTATTGCTCATTGTGTTAAATTTTTGTGACAACATTGACATGTGTCTGTCATCACTTTAATATGCGTGTTCCGATTTTAGTAGTAAATGTAGTTCAACCAATTCAATTTGTTTAACACTAAACAGCTTAGATTGATAAAAACCTGTAACTTAACTGGAGAAAAACCATGGCTTTAACCCAAATGGCACTAGATTCATTAGACTTTGACGCAACTGTTGCTTTAGCAACTACTGTTGCTCCACACGTAGACATCTTAGAAATCGGTACACCATGCATCAAGCATAACGGTATCAAATTACTTGAAGTTTTACGTGCTAAATTCCCAAACAACCAAATCTTAGTTGACTTAAAAACGATGGATGCTGGTTTCTACGAAGCTGAGCCATTCTACAAAGCTGGTGCAGATATCTGTACAGTTTTAGGTACTGCTGATTTAGGCACTATCAAAGGCGTAATCGACGTTGCTAACAAATACGGCAAAAAAGCACAAGTTGACTTGATCAACGTTGCTGATAAAGAAACACGTACTAAAGAAGTTGCTAAATTAGGCGCGCACATCATTGGCGTTCACACTGGTTTAGATCAACAAGCTGCTGGCCAAACACCATTCAATGACTTAGCTATGGTTGCTGGTCTTGGTTTAGGTTTAGAGATCTCAGTTGCTGGTGGCGTAAAAGCTGCTACTGCAAAACAAGTTAAAGATGCTGGCGCTACTATCATTGTAGCTGGTGCTGCTATCTACGGCGCTGCTGACCCAGCTGCTTCAGCTGCTGAAATCACAGCTATTGCTCACTAAGATAACGTTACCTAAATTTATTTAGGTATGTTTCTTTAGAGATAAAACCACCTCTGAGCTTAGGCTTTTAGGTGGTTTTTTTACGGGTTTGAATTAGTTACTATTTGGGAGCATCACATGAGCAGTCAAGATTTAATTTTAGGTCGTTTAACGACTATTTTGTCAGAAACAGATAACAGCAAAGCTGCTGAGTTATTAAAACTAGTAGATGGCGCTGGCCGTATTTTTATTGGTGGCGCTGGCCGTTCTTTATTAGTTTCACGCTTTTTTGCTATGCGTTTAGTGCACTCTGGCTACAACGTGAGCATGATTGGCGAAGTTGTTACGCCAGCCATTAAAGCAGGCGATTTATTACTATTGGTTTCAGGTTCAGGCGGTACAGAAACACTATTACCGTTTGTTAAAAAAGCAAAGTCTGTGGGTGCTAAATTAGCGGTTGTTTCAATGAAAAAAACTTCAGCAATGGCTGATGTGGCTGATTTAGTGATTCAAGTAGGTAATGATGCTAGCTTCCCACTGACTAGCGGTATGCCAATGGGCTCACAATTTGAGCTTTCAACGCTGATTTTCTTAGAAGCAGCGATTGCTGATTTGATTGCAGCTAAAGGCTTAACTGAAGAAGGTATGCGCGCAATTCACGCAAACTTAGAGTAAGTTTGATTAAATAAGCATTAGTCGTAAAAAACCCAAGTTTCCTTGGGTTTTTTTATTTTTTGAAATCACAAATACTATCAATATTGTCGTAGTAACTAAGCTATTCAGCACTCAGCTTACTCTGATATAACAAGACTTAGAATTGATATTTAAAAAGCATCTTGCATTTTTTGTATGGTTAGCTTACCGCAGCGTATAGCCGTTTTATATCGTCAGCACTAATGGTTTTATTATGTAATGCAGTAGCAATTAACGCACCTGCCATGCCCATTTCTTTGAGTTGTATGCAGTCTTGTATATTTCTTACGCCACCAGCGGCATAAAGTCTGCTTGGTATTTTTCTAAGTTCATTTAATTGCATTACTTCACATAATCGCTTTACATCAACACCTTGCTCATTGCCCACATGGCTTAAGCTCATGCAAATGGTATCGTCTGGCCAATATCTTGCGGTTTCAAACAGCTCTTGTGTGCCTAGATTTTCTGTAGCACTAAAATCTAGTGATAAAACATGACGGCTGGCGCAAGCATAGCTTACTGCTTTGTAGCTAATTAAATGATCCATATTTTCAGAGCCAATAATAGGGCGAATATTGGCTGCATGCAGTGCGCGATGGTTCATTTGTTTTATGCCACAATCAAGCCAAAATTGGGTTTGATTAAACTGCGCGCATAAATTTTCTATGTACTCAAAATGGCTACCATTCTCTTGAATTGCGTCTATATCGGCGATATAAATCTGCTCAAATGGGTATAATTCAAGAAGCGCTTGCACAATATCGGCTGGGTCTGCTGAGCTAGTAAGCGCTGATTGTATGGGTTGATAGTGTTGACGCTCACCACGTTTTGCGTGCACTACAAGGCTATTTTTAATATCAATAACAGGGATGATTTGCATTATTAAACGTCGACAATTATTTGTGTGTGAGTTTATCACTGGTGGCGGATTTCATACACAGCCTTTACCAAATTCATTGGTTAAAGAGGGCGCGTTAATGTTTAATGCTTTATTGCGTGATTTAACTTTGCTAGATTTTGTTGCTGTAACGACCACGCATGATGCACGGTTGGCAGCTACAGTGCAGGGTAGTGTGGCGATTGATTATGAGGCTGATTGCTGGTCAATTTGGGCGCAATTAATTAAAAAAGCTGATGCAGTGTGGTTGATTGCACCTGAATCGGGTGGTATTTTGCTAAAACTCACTCAACTGTGTTTACAATTGAATAAGCCAATCATTGGCTGTAATGATTTGAATACTATTGCCATAGCAAGCAGTAAATACGCTACTTTCAAAGCATTATACTCATGTCGCATTTTAACTATTCCTACTGTTTTGTATGATGACGATTGGTCAGGGTTTAAAAACTCCTCCACTGGCTTGATTGTAAAGCCTGATGATGGTGTGGGTTGCGAGGGTGTAGCCCACTTTGACACTGCTTGTGAGTTGCAGCGCTATCTCGACTTGTATCAGCTGAAATCGGATAATAATCAGCTACCAGCATGTCAATTAGTGATTCAGCCTTATCAAGTAGGCGTAGCTGCCAGCATGTGTTTACTTTGCAAAGATAGCCAAACTTGGCTGCTGAGTTGTAACACGCAGTTAATTGTGCGTGAAAATGAAAAGCTCATGTTGGAAGGTGTCATCATTAACGACCGGGCCAGCGATTGGTGTGCGTTTAATACGGTAGCGCAGCAAATTGTGCAAGCGCTCCCTACATTACGTGGATTCATTGGGGTGGATATGATTGTGAATAATGATGAAATAATAGTGGTAGAAATCAATCCGCGCTTAACATCTAGCTATGTAGGTTTAAGCCAGGCAATGCAATATAACGCTGCAGAGCTCGTGTTAAATTGTCTATTATTAGAAAATTTTGAGATGCCTATAATCGCTAAAAACCATGTGGAATTACGACTATGATGCGGAACAATTCGCAATGCATCATCGGCTGGGATATAGGTGGTGCGCACTTGAAAGCGGTCTTGATTGATCATCAAGGTGTAGCACAACAAGCGCTACAAGTGCCATGCCCATTGTGGCGTGGTTTAGATGAGTTGACGCTTGCTTTTAAGCAAGTAATGTTGCGGCTAAACGCAGTTAAGGCACAGCACGCCATTACCATGACTGGTGAACTGGTTGATACTTTTGAAAGTCGCCACGATGGCGTATTACAAATTGCGCAATTGATGCAACAATTGCTGGGGGATGATTGCGTTTTTTATGCTGGCGATATGCGTTTTTTAACATTTGAACAAGTTACCATGTATACGCACGACATAGCCTCAGCCAATTGGCAAGCCAGCGCTAATTTTTTAGCAACGTTTATCGATAGAGGGTTGTTGATTGATGTGGGCAGTACAACGGCTGATTTTGTTTTGATCAACAATCACAAAACAATGCTTAATGGCTTTAATGATGCTACGCGCTTGCAAACTAGCGAGCTGTTATACACTGGCGCCTACCGCACACCGGTGATGGCTATTGCACACCTTGTACCTTTTGCAGGTGATTGGGTGCATGTAGCAGCAGAACATTTTTCGACCATGGCAGATGTGTATCGTATAACGGGTGATTGCCATGATGGTGACGATATGAGCGACACCGCAGATGGTAAAGGTAAAAGCTTAGGTGAAAGCATGGCACGTTTAGCGCGCATGATAGGCCGTGATAGGGCTGATGCCCCATACGAGGCTTGGTTTGGCCTTGCATTTTATTTAAAGCATGCGCAAATTGCGTTGCTCAAACAAGCTACTTTTAGGCAATTGTCACGATTACCTGCGCAAACTGATTTTTGTATAATTGGTGCGGGTGCAGGGAATTTTTTAGTACGTGCCTTAGCCCAACAGTTAGGTATTAAATATAAGGGCGCAACAGAGCTGATTGAAGCTAACCAACAGTCAACACGCGAAGTTGCGGCAGTTTGCTTTCCAGCTTACGCGCTGGCTAATTTATTGAATAAAAATGCTTAAATTTGATCTAAATTATAAGAACAATAGTACTGCACTTTTTGAGCGAATACGACACTTAGACTGGGCGATATGGCTAGATAGTGGCAAGCCTTTGGGTGAATATGGGCGTTACGACATTATGGTAGCAACGCCGTTTATTAAGCTCTCAACCACTGGTCAAGTGACTAAAATCGAGCGCGAATCAGGTGTTGAAACATCGCTAGATGATCCGTTTTCAATACTTAAAATACTGTTAAGTGCTTACAAAGTAGAGCCTGACACCTGCCCATTTATAGGTGGCGCACTGGGTTATTTTGCGTATGATTTAGGCCGCCGTGTTGAGGATATTGCTGAAGTTTCAGCACATAGTTTAGCCATACCAGACATGATGATAGGCATTTATGATTGGGCCGTGATTGTTGACCACCAATTACAAACCAGTTATTTGATTTCAGCCTGTCAGCACAGCCAAACTCAAATGCAATGGTCAGCACTTTGCGATTTATTAGTGGCAGAACATACTTCTGAAAAAGTGGAGTTCACACTCACGTCTGATGTTGAATCAAACTTAAACAAAGCGGCCTACGCTAACGCTTTTAACGCAGTTCAGCGCTATATTACTGCGGGTGATTGTTATCAAGTGAATCTAGCGCAACGCTTTAGCGCTAGCGCCTCTGGAGATGCTTGGGCAGCTTATAAAAAGCTCCGTGAGTTGTCACCTGCGCCATTTATGAGTTTTATGAACTATCCTGAATTACAAGTGCTTTCAGGCTCACCAGAACGCTTTATTCAAGTTAAAAATAATCATGTAGAAACTCGGCCGATCAAGGGGACAAGGCCGCGTGCAGACGACCCTGTACAGGACGCTAAAAATGCCTTTGAATTACAAAACAGTCTTAAAGATCGGGCTGAAAATGTGATGATTGTTGATTTGCTGCGCAACGATATTGGTAAAAACTGTGAAATTGGATCGGTAAAAGTTACAGAGCTTTTTAAGCTACAAAGCTTTGCGAACGTACACCATTTAGTCAGTATTGTGACAGGGCAATTAGCGCGTGGTAAAACAGCGCTTGATGTACTACGTGGTTGTTTTCCTGGTGGGTCTATCACGGGTGCACCTAAGTTACGCGCTATGCAGATTATTGAGGAGCTAGAGCCGCACCGCCGACATGTTTACTGTGGTAGCGTTGGCTACATTAGTTTTGATCAGCAGATGGATACCAATATCACTATTAGAACGGCCGTATACTCCCAAAATAGAGTAGAATTCCAAGCTGGAGGCGGAATAGTAGCAGACTCGGAATTAAATAAAGAGTATGTTGAAACGCTGGATAAAGCGTCAAGCTTAATAAAAACGATGCAATTCTTTCGTGGCTCTGATTAAGCGTCTTTATGCATAACAATAAAAAACAATAGCCGCAAAAAGCTAAAACATAATAAGCAAGACCCAAAAAGTTACAGGAAAAAAACAATAACTAATAATAAGCACCGGTATTTGCCAAAGTGTTCACAAGCGCATTTGGCAGGTCAAATCAGCACCACAAAAGATCATCCAACGAGGGGTCAATCTGTGTGGGTAGTTAAAATTGGTGGCAGCTTAATGAGCGCGCCAGAATTAAAAAATTGGCTGGAAATTTTCGTCAAATATAGTGACGGACAAGTCATTATTGTGCCTGGTGGTGGTGTATTTGCCGATGCCGTATTAAGCGCGCAGCAACAATCTGGCATTAGTGATGCCATAGCGCACCAGCTGGCGGTAAAAGCGATGGATCAGTATGGTCTATTATTGAGTGGTATAAACCCTCGATTAGCGATTGCGAGTAGTGAGCTTGAAATTGCTGAGCGCACTTGGCAGCACCGCGCTATTTTGTGGTTACCAAGCCAAATGGTTTTGGCTGATGATGAGATTCCCCAGAATTGGCAGATGACTTCAGATAGTATAGCTGCATGGCTTGCGCACAAACTTGAGGCTAAGCAACTCATTTTACTAAAGTCGAAAAAACCCAGTACTGGTCAAATAGCGCAGCTACATGCTGACGATATGATTGATGGCTGTTTTGCCGAGTTTTCACAAAATAAAGAATTTTCTAGCTGGATTTTGGCCAAAGATGATTATGCGCATTTTGAAGATGGCTTATTTATTGATAAATTAAGCCAGGTTGGCGTTAAAATCGAATCATAATGGATATGACTGTGAGTGTGACAAAATGACGTATTCAGAAACAGAAGTGATAGATAAGCTTGCCGCTGAATTGCCGCATTGGTTTTTAGAAAACGGCTGGATACGCCGCAAATATAAAACCAGTGGCTGGAAAGCAACGTTAATGGTGGTCAATACCGTAGGGCATTTGGCTGAAGCCGCATGGCATCACCCAGATTTAACGGTCAGTTATGCGTTTGTGATTGTGAAACTTTGCACGCATGACGCTAAAGGTATTACCGATAAAGATTTTGAATTGGCACACAAAATTGAAGATGTGATTGGCTGGCAACCTGCATTAGAAGGTGGTGCATTAACAGGCACACCCAATGATGACGCGCGGTTTAAATATATTAAGTACGATTAGCTTTATCCGTTGGCTTAATTACCTAGCTTAATCACCTGGTTTTATCACCTTGTATTACTAGCAGGCTAAGCTAGTTGTTGAACTGTTTTATTAGCTGCGCTTTTGCGCCGTGTTTAAATATACAGTGTTTAAATGCGCAGTGTTTAAAAATGACCAAGCTACAAATCGGCTTTTCTTTTGGCCCTGAGCCATATCAACCGTTTTCACTTTGCTTGCGTTTACCCGCTTTAATGTGCGGTAAATACTGGGCAAAGTGGCTGACTTTGAAACCAACGTTGTAAACCAATGGCACTGCGCTTGAATCTGCGCGCTTTCCAAAATCATATTGTTGATAAACGCTTCTTCGCCACCCTTACAAAATAGCTCTGCGTGTTGGCCGCCAAAATTTAGCGTTTTGCGCTTGTTTGTTGTGGGACCTAAATTCTGCCACTTTCTAGAGGTGCCAGCATTCGCTTCTTCAATAGAGCTGTGAAAAGGTGGGTTGCATAGTGTTAAATCAAAGTATTCATTTGGCTTAATAATGCCATTAAAAATATGCGTAGAGGCGGCTTGTAAACGTAACTCAATCGTGGACGATAAATGATTTGAGTCAATGATACGCTGTGCATTTGCCAGTGCTGTCGCGTCAATATCAGCACCAACAAATTGCCAGCCATATTCACAGCTACCAATCAGTGGGTAAATGACATTAGCGCCCACACCAATATCCAACACGCGAATAGGCTTGCTTTCAGGGTTTTTATCAGTACTTGCTAATAAGTCTGCTAAATAATGCACATAATCAGCACGCCCTGGTATGGGCGGGCAGAGGTAATTGGGGGGAATATCCCAGTTGTTCACACTGTAATACGCTTTTAATAGCGCTTGATTGAGTGCCCTAACGGCTGCAGGGTCTGCAAAATCAATCGACACATCTTGGTAGTCATTTAGCTTGATAAAGCTAGCCAGCGCGGGTGATGCTTGAATGAGAAAATCAAAGTTGTAGCGGCCACGATGCTTATTTCTAGGGTGCAGATTAGGCTTTTCGACTGTGGCTATTGTTGATTTTTCAGGCATAAAACTTCAAGTATTAAAATGCTATGCGTTTTTTGAATTGCCCAAAATGCAGCATGATAGTTGGTAATATCAATAAATTTAATATTGTAGACGTGATTAAGCCACCCACAATAATGGTTGCAATTGGGCCTTCAATTTCACGCCCAGTTTGTCCACTACCTGCGGCTAAAGGTAGCAAACCTAGTGCTGTTACGAGTGCTGTCATCAATATCGATGGTAGCCGCTCTGACGCGCCGCGGATGCAGGTATCTAGCCCCCAAACGCAATGCTCTTCATCAACCAAATGTTGGTAGTGTGAAACCAGCATAATTGAGTTACGTAGCGTAATGCCAAAGAGTGTTACAAAACCAACCAGTGAGCCTAGTGAAATCCATCCACCGGTGAAGAGGGCGGCCAACACGCCGCCAATCAGCGCAAAGGGTAAGTTTAAAAAAGTAAGTAATAAATTACGTAGGCCGCCAAACGCGACATACAGCATTAGAAATACCGCAACGACAGCAAGTAATGCGTGCACAATTAAATCTTCACGCGCATTAGCGTTTTGTTCTGCTTCACCTGTGAATTCCAGATAGTTACCTGGGCTGAGTTCAATTTGGGCGTTAGCTAACTGTTTGAGTTCTGCGCTGAAGCTTTCAACATCGCGCCCCCCCACATTAGCGGTAATGGTTTGAATGCGTTTCGCACTGCTGTGTAAAATTTTAGAGCGGCCATTTTCTTGTGTAATGTAAGCAATATCGCTTAGATGCAGCAATTTTCCATCTGGGTTAATGAGCTGCAATTTAGCAATATCTGGAATATCATCGCGCTCTTCATTGGCGAGTACGACACTGACACCCACTACGCGATTACCCAAATACACTTGGTTTACAGGCAGACTTTCAAAGCTAGCGCGTATGGTGTCTAGTACGTCAAGGCTTTGTAAGCCATATTCTGCAAGCCTATCGGGGCGTAGCCTAATCACTGCTTGTGGAGTGCCGGGGGGTGACTGCACTAATACGTCGCTTGCACCTTTTATACCAGAAATCAGGCCAGCCATTTTTTGCGCATCGCGGTCAAGCGCATCTAAATCATTGCCATAAATATTCACCACAATCGATGCAGCGTAGCCTGAAATTGTTTCTTCTATGCGTTCTGTGAGAAAAGTATTGATAGCGAAATTAACACCCACAAAGCCTGCTTCAATCACGCCATCATTGTCGTGATCAACGGTTTCACCAGCGAGTTCTTCGCGAATTTCAGCCAATATTCTGTTCTGCTCTTCGCCACTTAAGGTGCCGATTTCAATTTCAAACTCGCTGTAATGGGTGCCGAATGTGTCAGCGCCGTTTTGCGCGCGACCCACCCACTGCGTGACTGATTGAACACCTTTAATTGCCTGAATTTTTGCACTGACTTGTTTGCCAATAATGAGCGACTCTTGTTCTGAAGTACCAGGAACAGCCGTCATGTGCATAATAAAATGCCCTTCATGCAGCGCCGGTATAAATTGATTTTTGAACAAGGGCAAAATACCCAAGCCGATGCCAATCAAAATAGCAGATACACCAATCACCACTTTGTATTGGCGCTCAATATTGTGTAGAGCCCAAATGTACCATTTTTTAATGGGCCGCATCATGGGTGAGTCATCAGTATCTAACTTAGCGTTACCCAGCATTAAGTAGCAAAGCGCAGGCGTGAGTGTAAGGGCAACCACAAGGGATGCCATAATAGCGGCAATATAAGCTAAGCCAAGCGGGGCAAATAGCTTGCCTGCAACGCCGCCTAGCGTGAGTAGTGGCATAAAAACTAGCGCCACAATAATCGTTGCATACACCACAGAGCTACGCACTTCGATTGATGCATTAAACACTACACGGTGTATGGCTTCTGGCACTGCCTTTAGGCGATTTTCTTTGAGACGCCTAAAAATATTTTCGGTGTCAATAATTGCGTCATCAACCACCTCACCCAGTGCAATCGCCAAGCCGCCCAGCACCATGATGTTTAAACCAATATTAAAATAACTCAACACCACAATAGCAGTGAGCAGCGAGAGCGGAATGGCGGTAGCTGAAATAAATGCTGTACGCACGTTAAATAAGAACAAAAATAATATCGTAATCACTAAAATTGAGCCGATTAAAATATCCTTACGCACACCATCAATGGCGGTTTCAATGAAGTTTGCAGGGCGAAACAAGCCTTCATGCAAACGCACAGCCTCTGATTTCAGGCTTGGTTTTAGCTCTTCAATCGCGTCTTCAATCGCAATAGTGACTGCATGCGTATTTGCGCCTAATTGGCCTTGCACAGATAAATAAATGCCTGCTTCACCATTGATTGCAGCCGCACTGATAGATGGCGCCGCGCCCTCAACCACAGTGGCCACATCTTTTAATAAAACACTGACACCATTTTTATGGCTCACCACTGTTTTAGCGAGCACAGCAGGGGTCAGCGCTTGACCTTCAGCATTGATAATAATGCGCTGGTTGCCATTTTCAATAAAACCAGCGCCACGCACGCCAGTGGCTTTGTTGGCGGCATCAACAATTTGTTGAATCGATATTTGGTAGCGCGTTAATGCATCTGGCTTTACTTGAATCTGATATTGCCGTACTTCTCCGCCAAATACATTAACATCAGCTACCCCCGGAATCGCTAATAAATGCGGCACAACTGACCAATCAACCAGTGTGCGTAGCTCCATCAAACTACGGGTTTTTGAGGTTAAACCAAAGCCTAATACCGTGCTGGCGCTGGATGTTAATGGTGTAATGGTTGGGGTAATGCCATTGGGTAGATGATTCGTGAGTGTGCTTAAGCGTTCTGCAACCACTTGGCGATTGCGGTAAATATCTGTTTTTTCGTCAAAAATAATCGTCACAACCGATAAGCCGGGTATGGATTGTGATCGCATCGACTCAACCCCAACTGTGCCAGAAATAGCCGTTTCGATTGGTTGACTCACCAAGCTTTCAACTAATTCGGCTGATAATCCCGGCGACTCTGTTTGAATGATGATTTGAGTAGGCGAAAACTCAGGGAATACATCTAAATTGCTGCGGGTTAAGCTGAAAAGGCCATACACCACCATCAGGCTAGCAAGCGCAATAATCACGCCATTAAAGCGGATAGAAAAACGGACGATAGACGACATCATACTGTTTTAATCTTCATTTTGGCTACGGCCGCTGCGCTTAACCTAAAGGTTAGCCTACACCGAAACGATGATGCATATTCCATGTTAGTCATCGTTTTCATTTTTGATTAAATACTTAAACTCTTCTGAAAGCAGCAACTGCGCGCCACTCACAACTATTTCATCATCCGCATTAAAACCAGTCGTGTTAAACCAGCCACCCGCAACTTCATTATCGGCATTCATTGGTTTACGTACAAAACTTTCGGCCGTTTGTTTTAAGTAAACCCATGGTTTACCGCCGTACCAAACTAGTGCTGCATTAGGCACAATGACACCGCTTGACTGCGTTTTTTCTTGATGACTGGTTGATTCTGTTTTAACGCGCATGCCCACACGCAAGCGGTCAGCTGGTGCGCTATAAAAATAAGTTGCGCCATAATTACTCATATCTGACTGTACGGCAGGTGCTACATAGGTGGCTATTATGGTTGCTGAATCACCCAAGCTTTGCAGGTTAATTTTTGCGTCTTTAGCAGGTATTTTGAGCGCATTTGGCAAGCTTAATTGAACGAGTACATATTTACGGCTAAGTAGGCCAGCTAAATGTTCTGGTAACGATTGGTCTGTAACCAGTTTTGCAAGCGTATCCCCCCATTGTAATTGAATAGTTTTTTGTATGGTTTGCACGTTTGTATCAGCGTTTTTGATACGTGCAATATCTGCTTTTACCAAAGACTCAGCAGTTTGCACAACTCGGTCAGACACATTTTTATTATCTTCGTTAAGTAGCTTTAAGCGCTTAAAATCTTCAATATTGGCGCTTGTACCTGCACGCGCTAAATCAGCTTCGGCTTTTGCTAGATTTAGCCTAGCTTTAGCTTCTATTAGTGTGTCGATACTCACTACTGAGCCATAATGAATACCACTGTTTTGGTATTGGCTGCTAGCCAATTTAGCTGTGCTAATACCGCTATTTTTTTGCGCAGCAACAGGCACTGTAATGATGCTCTGACCTTCTTTTTCAAGTACGCGCTGCGGTGTTTCTATTTCTTCTTCCTGACTTTGGCTATATGCTTCATATTCATCTTTGCCATAAAATACCAGCACCCAAAATAGCATAATAATCAGTAGCGCTTGTAGGCCAATAATAATCGCGAGTTTACGGTTCATAGTTATTTAATCATTAAGGTTGGGTGCGTCATAAATTGGGCGCTGCATGACATCTTCAACAGCAAGTGCTGCGCGTATGCTTTTAAACTGAGCATCTTGCAAAGTTTTTGCCGCAAAATGGCTACTGAGTAAGCCCTGCGTTAGAGCTAGGCGATCAATACTACCGGCCTTAAATTGCTGCTCTAATTGTTTAAATTGAGTAGTTTCTGCTGCCAAAAGCGCATTGGCAGTTAACGTTTCGTTAATGGCGGCTATATAACTTGCTTGTGCTATTGATATATCAGCAATGACTTTGGCTTGCAAAACATTAAATTGTGCAGCTTCAACATCTCGTAGTGCATAAGCTTCACGTGCTAAAGTACTGTTATCGTTTAAAAATGTGAATAAATTAGCTACGCCCAATGACCAAATACTATTGCCAAAATCGAACAAAAAAGCAGGCGAGAGCAATATGTCAGGTGTTTGCTTAGCGATTTCTAATTTAATTTTGCTTTCAGCCGCCTGATAGCGGGCCAGCGAGGCACGAATATCTAATCTATTAAATAGGGCTTGCTCTTGCAGGCTTTTAACTTTGTTAGGTTGAGTTATTACCAACTTTTGCTGGTTAATTAGCGCAGTAACGTTCACTGGGGCAATGGGTATTAAATTGAATTTTTCAGGCGTTAAGCCCACATCTGCCGCCAAAATAGTCAGCAACTCCGTTTGTTTCAAGCGTTCACTATTCAATAACTTTAAAGCGTTAAGTTGCGCTAATTTAGCTAAACTCAGCTCAGTATTCGATTGCAAACCAAACTTTACTCGCTGGTCTAAAATCGCCAAGATTTCATTTTCATATTTGAGCGCTTGCTCGAGATATTTCGCGTGTTGAATAGACTCAGTTAGCAATATAAGATCTTGGCTAATTTGGCTGCGTAATTGCCAAGCAGTTTGGGCAATCTCAATTTTGCTGGCTTCAGCAATATAAGTTGCTTGCTCTGTGTGCAAGGCACGTTTATTAGCTGTTTCAAGTGGAAAGTTTAAATTGAAGCCATAGCTCCAAGGCTTGGGCTCGCCACCACCCTGATTACCACGCCCAATATTAGCGTCTACACTAGCTTGCAAAGGTTGATTCGCCGACTCAACAGCCGCTAAATTAACTGCCAATTGTGCTTTTGCAACAGTTAATTTTGGATTGAAATAAACTGCAGCTAACGTCAGGTTACTTAATGTCCAGCTTCTTAAAGGCAGCTCGGCGGCCGATACACCGTTTTGGAGTAAAAAAGCTTCAAATGCAGTGTCGCTAGGTGTTTTATCGGATAATTGTTGGCTGACAATTTTAGCATCTAACGGTTTAACGGTATAAACCCCTTGCGCGCAGCTTTGTAAAGCACACAATGCTAGTGTTGCAAGTAGTAGATTTAATGGCCGCTGCACGAAAAAAACGTTAAGAAATAATAGTTGCATTCACCGCTTTTAAGGCATCTTGCAGGGTTTCTTCTGAAAGTTTATTGATGGTTGTTGCTAATAAATCGGCCGCTTCTATAGTGCTGACAGGTAAATTATGGCTATCAAGCTCCGCAATCAGCCCTGCAGCTGCGCCAGTAATCACTAATAGGCCTTCGCGCTCGGCCATCAGCAGTTCGACTTCGGCGCGTAGCATATTGATTTCGTTTGAGTTTGTCGCTGGCATTGGCTAACACTTTCTTATAGGTTGCTTGCACCTAAATGATGCAGATATGACTATTTTGCGTGGCTAAACAATATTCGTCAATTTTTAAATCAATTGGCAATATTTAATTGAAAACATGAGTAATGTGTTTTCGTATCATTAAGACTACTATATAATGATGTTCTTTCTGAAATGCGCAATGTTTTCAGAAGCACCTAAAAGTTATGCGAGAGTGGCGGAATTGGTAGACGCACTGGATTTAGGTTCCAGCGCCGCAAGGCGTGAGAGTTCGAGTCTCTCCTTTCGCACCAAAAAAATAAGTTTTAAATCTGCTTCATATAGTTAAATTATTCTAATTAATTAAGTCATCAAGCAATTCAACATTAGATTATTCAAAATTAAACCAATACTCGTTTTTATACACTAAAATTTAGCATATATTTGATACAGCTCTAATATGATTCAACTCTACTATGATTCAACTCAGTCTAACGCTAAAAGTCTTATGGTAAAAATTTGAGATCTTATGGTAATAACTTGAGCGGTTCGACCTCGAATTAAAAACTATTCGGCTTTAATTTGAATATTTGCTAGAATATTAAATTAGTCTAAATATTTAGTTTTAAAAGCTTGTCTTTGAAATTCACTCATTAAAACAGTGCATTTCAACTCGCTTTTTAAAATTTCACAACATACACGCACAAGGAAGTCAGCACATGGTTGCAACCGTTGAAACAGTTAGTCCACTAGAACGCCGTATCACGATTAAAGTACCTATGCAGGCGCTTGAAGTTGAAATTGGTACTCGTATTAGCCGCATGGCACGTACTGCTAAATTGCCGGGTTTCCGTCCGGGTAAAGTGCCAATGAAAATGGTTGAGCAAATGTATGGCTCAAAAGTGCGCGATGAAGTACTTTCTGGTGCAGTTGAAAAATCGTTTGGTGATGCAGTTCAAGAGAACAAATTACGTGTTGCTGGATTTCCAAATATTGAACACAAACCGTTTGTTGAAGCAGCAGGTGAATTTGAGTACGTTGCTACTTTTGAAGTGTTCCCTGAAGTTAATATCGGTGATTTAAGCAAACTAAAAATTGAACGCAATACTTTAGAAGTTGGCGAAAAAGACGTTGAGCAGACAATCAACGTAATGCGTGAGCAACGTGCTAGTTATGAGCCAGTTAAGCGCACGGCCAAAAAAGGCGATCGCGTTAATATTTCACTGAAAGCATCAATGGATGGCCAATTAGTTGAGTCAACTGCTGAAGAAGGCTTAGATATTATTCTAGGCGCTGCTGGTCGTATTGCAGAGTTTGATGAAAATATTACGGGTAGCAAAGCGGGCGCTGAAAAAGCTTTTGACATTACTTACCCTACAGATCACAACCCTGCGCAATTAGCAGGTAAAACAGTGAGTTACGAGTTAATTGTGAATAGCGTTGCACAAGCAGTTTTGCCAGAGGTTGATACCGCTTTTGCTAAGGCGCTAGGTGTAGAAAACGGTGATGTTGAGCAAATGAAGTCAGACATTAAAGAAAGCTTAACGCAAGAAGTGCAAAAACGCGTGAAAGCCAAATTAAAAGAGCAGGTATTTACTGCGCTAGTTGAAAATACTCCTTTAGAGTTACCTAAAGCATTAATTGGTATTGAAATTGAACGTTTAATGCAAATGACTGCACAAAACTTACAGCAACGTGGTGCTGACATCAGCACATTGCAACTTGAGCCAAGTATGTTTGAAGAACAGGCTAAACGTGGCGTAGCACTTCGTTTGATTTTGAGCGAATTGGTGATTAAAAATAATCTACAAGCCAGTGCTGAACAAATACGCACAATGGTTGACCAATTTGCAGTGAGTTTTGAGCAGCCAGACCAAGTCGTTAAATGGTATTACACTGATGTAAAACGTTTGGATGAGCCAGCAGCGCTTGCTACTGAAGAAAATGTAGTGAAATTTGTAACAGATGCCGCAAAAGTAACAGATAAAAAAGTAAAATTTGATGACTTTATGGGTAATGCTTAAATGAACGATTTAGTACGTGATATGGCAAGATATTACCAAGAGCCGCAGGCGCTTGGTTTGATTCCAATGGTGGTAGAGCAGAGCGGTCGTGGTGAACGTTCTTACGATATTTATTCCCGCTTACTGAAAGAGCGTGTGATATTTTTAGTAGGTCCTGTGAACGACATGACGGCTAATCTGGTTGTTGCACAATTACTATTTTTAGAGGCTGAAAATCCTGATAAAGATGTGTCTTTTTACATCAATTCGCCAGGTGGCTCAGTCACTGCAGGTATGTCAGTATATGACACTATGCAGTTCATTAAGCCTGATGTGAGCACGTTGTGCGCTGGTCAAGCAGCGTCAATGGGTGCGTTTTTACTGGCTGCTGGTGCCAAAGGTAAACGCTTCACGCTACCAAACTCAAGAGTGATGATTCACCAGCCATCAGGTGGTTTCTCAGGTCAATCGACTGATATTCAAATTCATGCTAAAGAAATCATGTATTTGCGTGGTAAGTTAAACGGTATATTAGCGCACCACACCGGTAGAACAGTTGAAGAAATTGATCGTGATACCGAACGAGATAATTTTATGAGTGCAGAGCAATCGCTGGCCTACGGTATGGTTGATAAAATCATTACCAGCCGTGCTGATACAGCACCTGTTTAATCAACAGTAAGCAGTTTAATTTAAGTAATAGGAAACAACAAAAAGCACATGGTTACTAAAGCAGATGGCGAAAAACTCTTATATTGCTCTTTTTGTGGCAAAAGTCAGCATGAAGTGCGCAAGCTGATTGCAGGGCCATCAGTGTTTGTTTGTGATGAGTGTGTCGACTTGTGCAATACGATTATTCGTGAAGAAGCTCCTGCCGTTGCAGATAGTACGCACTCAGAAGGTGGTTTACCAACACCTGAGGTGATACGTCAAACGCTAGATCAATATGTGATTGGACAAGGGCAAGCTAAAAAAAGCTTAGCAGTTGCTGTTTATAATCACTACAAACGCCTTAATAAGCACAGCCGTGCGCTGAAAAATCCACTGTTAAACGATATTGAAATTGCAAAAAGTAATATTTTATTGATTGGTCCAACTGGCTCAGGCAAAACTTTATTAGCTCAAACGCTAGCACGCGTTTTAGATGTACCTTTTGTGATGGCTGACGCAACTACGCTGACCGAGGCTGGTTATGTAGGCGAAGACGTTGAAAACATCATGCAAAAATTGCTGATGAAATGTGATTACGACATCGAAAAAGCGCAGCGCGGTATTGTGTATATTGATGAAATCGACAAAATCACCCGCAAATCTGAAAATCCATCGATTACTCGCGATGTTTCTGGCGAGGGCGTACAGCAAGCTTTATTGAAATTGATTGAAGGTACGATTGCTTCAGTGCCTCCACAAGGCGGCCGTAAACATCCTAATCAAGAATTTGTTCAGTTAGACACCACTAACATTCTGTTTATTTGTGGTGGCGCGTTTGATGGCCTAGAGAAAATTATCCGCCAACGTTCAGAAAAAGGTGGCATGGGTTTTGGTGCCGATGTTCAAAGCAAAACAGATATGAAGTCAGTGGGTGCAGTATTGCGTGATGTTGAGCCAGAAGATCTTATCAAGTTTGGTTTGATTCCTGAGCTGATAGGCCGTTTGCCAGCCATTGCCACGCTTGATTCACTGGATGAAGAAGCCTTGATGACGATTTTAGTTGAGCCGAAAAATGCACTCACCAAACAATATTCAAAATTGTTTGAAATGGAAGGTGTTGAGTTAGAGTTTACACAAAATGGCCTTAAAGTGATTGCTAAAAAGGCACTAGAGCGTAAAACAGGCGCGCGTGGTTTGCGTTCAATCATGGAGCACTCATTGCTTGATATTATGTATGACTTACCTTCCATGAAAGACTTAAGCAAAGTTGTGGTTGACGAAGGTGTTATTAACGGTAAAACAAAGCCATTATTGATATATAGTGACCAAAAATCAGACACTTTTGCGCAAGAATCCACTGCATAAGTCTCAGTATTAGCTAAAAGCCCGGTGTTTACGCACTGGGCTTTTTTTTGCATGATATATTTATGCGGATTTGCTAAGTTTAGGTTGAATTCAGAGGTCTAAACCCCATAAAATACATTAAGCATATTAAATGTAGCAATTGATGAAAGCCTGCAATGACTGAATATACGTTAATCCCTTTTTCACTAGATGATAGCTTGATACCCATCTTGCCACTTCGCGATGTAGTGGTTTACCCACATTTGGTGATTCCTCTATTTGTTGGTCGCGCTAAATCGGTAAAAGCCCTTGAGCTTGCGCAAGAAAAAAATAAACAAATTTTATTATTGGCGCAAAAGTCTCCTAACAGCGATGAGCCAATTGCAGCAGATTTATATCAAATTGGTACGGTTGCGACCATTTTACAAATGCTAAAACTCCCTGATGGCACAGTAAAGGTGCTTGTTGAGGGCGTGCATCGCGCTCGGGTTACTGAGTTTGTTGAAACAGAAGAATGTTTTGCAGCCAATATTGAAACGATTTTACAAGCAGAAGAAGA
>JANNBX010000169.1:0-7198 GCA_031385945.1 Methylophilaceae bacterium
AACGAACCTGTTGCTGAGTTGGTTAAAAAATACACCGCATCGGTTGATTTTGATAAACGCTTTTCAATATTTAAATGCACATCTTCTAAATCTAATAGCCACTCAAACGTACCGGCTTTGATTTCCGCCAAAATCTCATTCAAGCCTTTTTTAATTGCGGTAACATCAGCTTGCGAAATAATGCCCTGAGTGCCCAACATATTGGCGTGTGCGATTGAGCCTTGAATATCAAACTCAGCCAAGCGTTTATCAAAATCAACCGATGCGGTGTATTTTTTAACCAACTCAGCAACAGGTTCGTTAAAGCGGCCCGACCAGCTGGCGGCTTTATTATTCAAAGAGTTTGGCGCGTTTTCTTGCATGATAGTTAGCTTTTAGGTTCAATTGAGTTAAGATTATAAAGCAAAAACAAGGGCTTAAAAAATCATGCATCAAGCGTTACCAGATTGCCGAAATTTAGGGGTGAATTTACGCATTCTCATGCTCGTTACGGCGATGATGGTGATGGCGGCTTTGGTGCTGAGCGATAGTCTTGTTCAGGTGTTTGCTATGTTGTTAGTACTCGCGAGTAGCTTGGTGCCCGTGTTGTTCGGCAGTTTACTGGTGCTTTATGTGGTTTCGCCAAATTTGCGTAAGTTATCCTACAATAAAGCGGTTGTTGTGCTTTGTGCAATCGTACTGTTGGTTGCTACAGGCCTCTTTTATATAAGCCAGTTAATTTTCTACAGTGAGTTAGCACCATCACTACCACGAGTGCTGGCGCTAACTCTAGCTTGCACATTAGTCGTGGTTGGCTACTTTAATTTACGCCATCGCGCGCTTAGTCCAGCCATTAACGAAGCGCGTTTACAAGCTTTACAAGCACGTATTCGACCGCATTTTTTGTTTAATTGCATCAATGGCGTGCTGTCAATTGTGCGCACTGACCCCAAGCGCGCTGAAACTGCGCTAGAAGATATGGCTGATTTATTTCGCGTAATAATGGCCGATAATCGCGATTTAGTGCCGTTACGTGATGAAATTGCGCTCTGCAAACAATATTGCGCGCTTGAAAAATTGCGTTTAGATGATCGCTTAAATGTAGTTTGGCAGATAGATGAATCACTATTAACCATGCGCATACCACCGCTGGTGTTACAGCCTTTGCTCGAAAACGCGGTGTATCACGGTGTAGAGCCGCTAGAAAATGGTGGTGAGATTTCAGTGCTGGTTGAAGCGCGTAATAAACAGCTGCATATTCAGCTGCAAAACCCAATCTGCAAAAAGAATAATCACCACAAAGGTAACCACATGGCGCTGGCAAATATTCGTGAGCGCCTAAGTTTGCATTTTGATGCAGAGGCGCGCTTAAATAGCCGCGTGACTGAAAATCATTATATTGTTGAAATTACTTTACCACTAAGTATATGAATAAACTCAATATTTTAATTGTCGATGATGAAGCGCCAGCTAGAAATCGTCTAAAATTATTGTTACAAGATTTAGAGCATGAAGGCACAATATTTGAGGCAAAAAATGGTGTTGAAGCGCTCACTTTAATTGCCGAGCAGGTGATAGATGTGATGTTGTTAGATATTCGTATGCCAGTGATGGACGGTATAGAAACCGCAGGTCACTGTCAGAATATGGATAAACCTCCTGTGATTATTTTTACTACGGCCTATGACGAGCATGCGCTAAAAGCCTTTGATTTAAACGCGCTAGATTATTTATTAAAGCCAATTCGCGCTGAAAAGCTGCAACATGCCCTGTTAAAAGCTGAAGTTTTACGCCCCAAACAAATGGCAGCATTAAAGCCGTTACAGAGTCAGCGTAGTCATTTAAGCATTAACGAGCGTGGACGCGTACATTTAGTGCCTATCAGTGACATCATTTATTTTCGTGCTGAATTAAAATATATTACGGTTCGCACCGTGTTAAAAGATTACTTAATTGAAGACTCTTTAAATAGCTTAGAGCTTGAGTTTTCTGATCAATTTATCCGATTCCACCGCAATAGTTTGGTCGCAAAAAAAAGCATTAATGGCTTTGAAAAAAGAGCCGATCACGCTGGAGAAACGCACTGGGTTGTCTTACTTAAAGAGCTGCCAGAAACAGTTTCAGTGAGCCGCAGACAGCAACATTTAGTACGAAAAACCTAAGCATCACGCCGCAATTTACAGCTTATTTTTTTGTTTTTTTGCATCCCATTCAGCAATTGTTTTAGCTGCCCACTCTCGTCCACCTAAACCAAACGCTAGTGCCAGTGCTAAAAATAGCGCACCAAATATGATGATAAACAAAGCTTGAATCAACTGTGTGGCGATCTCTAATTGTTCTAGCGCAATGAAAATTGCCAAAATTTGGATGCCATATTCGGCAGTTGTACTGATTGCTAAAGCGTTACTAAACTTAATACTGTGCAACCAAGCAAACACCAAGCGGTTGATGAATCGTGCTAATAAAGTACCAAAAATCACCACTAAAATAGCCACAATAATGTGTGGCAAATAGCCTGCTAAGCGTTGTAATAAGGCCGCTAGTGCGGTGAGTCCTAGTGAGTTTGCACCTGTGATAACAAATAATAAAATCACTAGCCAGTAGATAGTTTGACTAATAATGCCGCTCAAAGTGATGCTTAAATCGCCATGATTCATAAAAGATTCTAGGCCAGATTTTTGTGCAAATTTATCAAACTGAGTGGCGATTAGCGCTCTCTTTACTAACAGCCTAACCAATTTTGCAACTAACCAGCCAATAAATAAAATGATAATGACTGCGAGTAGTTTGGGAATAAAATAAACGAGTTGTAGCCAAAATTCATTCAAAGAGTTCAAAAAGGTATCAATTTGATATTGCATCACGTTCTCCTTTAAAAAATTTAAAACAATGTTTTTTTGAGCTTCACTCAAACAAGTGTCAGGGTAATGACTAATTTTTATCTTATCTGTTTTAGCTTAATCCTTTTTTTAGTTTTAGCCTAACCTAGTTTTGCGCTGCAACCGTGCGCAAGTATGCGCATGCTTGGTAAACTTAAAGCCATGTTAAAATCTTAAAATGATGACAAACCAACCCGAAAAATTAGTAATCGCCTCACGCGAAAGTGCGCTAGCCATGTGGCAAGCGCGCCATATTCAAGCACTTTTACAAGCCTTATACCCCGCGTGTGATGTACAAATTTTAGGCATGACTACCACAGGCGACCAAATTTTAGATTCGCCCCTAGCGCGCATTGGCGGCAAAGGTTTGTTTGTAAAAGAGCTAGAAAATGCGCTCATGGATGGTAGTGCAGATTTAGCCGTGCATAGCATGAAAGACGTGCCAATGAATTTGCCAGAGGGTTTTCTATTAGCCGCCACTGGTGAGCGTGAAAACCCACTCGATGCGTTTGTTTCAAATGATTTTAAAAGCCTAGAAGATTTACCGCATGGCGCAATTGTTGGCACTTCAAGCTTGCGTCGCCAAAGCCAATTGCAAGCGCGGTTTCCGCATTTGGTTATTGAGTCATTACGCGGCAACGTGCAAACACGGCTACGTAAATTAGATGAAAAACAGTACCACGCCATTATTTTAGCCGCCGCTGGCTTAATAAGGCTGGGTTTGGGTGAGCGCATTGCTGCGTCAATCTCACCCGTTGATAGTATTCCCGCGGTTGGTCAAGGTGCGTTAGGCATTGAGATTTTAAGTAGCCGCGCTGATTTAATGGCGGTTTTAGCACCCTTAAATCATGTGCCCACTGAAAACTGCGTACTAGCTGAGCGCGCCTTTAGCCGCGCGCTGGCAGGCAGCTGTACCGTGCCTTTGGGCGCATACGCCACGCAAACGCAGCAAACTATTCAAATGACAGGCTTTGTGGCGAGCGTTGATGGTACCCAAATGGTACGCGAAACGGTAACAGGTGAGGCGAATATGGCAGAAGATTTGGGTAAAATATTGGCGGATAAGCTGGTGGCGCTTGGCGCTGATAAAATTTTGGCCGCATTACCTACCCATTAAATTAGCCAATCAAAATGCTACACGGTAAAACCATTGTCGTTACACGCCCTGTTGAGCAGGCCAAAAAGCTGGTTGCGCTGCTAGAAAGTACAGGTGCAATACCTATATTATTCCCACTCATTGAAATCACTGCGTTACAAGATTACAGCGCTTTTGACGCTGTTTTAACGCAATTACCTAGTATTGATTTAGCGATTTTTATCAGCACTAATGCCGTGCAAAACGCTATGCCGAGATTGACTAAGCAACATCCAATATTACCTAAAGCCTTACAATTCGCCGCAATTGGGCCAACTACTGCGGCAGAGCTGCAAAATTACGGTGTGCAACATGTGATTAAACCTACCGAACGATTTGATTCTGAAGCTCTATTAGCGCTGCCAGAAATGCAAAAGATGAGTGGCAAAAACGTGATGATTTTTCGCGGTGTTGGTGGGCGCGAAGTGTTGGCAGATACTTTAAAATCGCGCGGTGCAAATGTGCTATTTGCTGAGAGTTATCAGCGTATTAACCCGCAAACTAGTGCGCAATTATTGGTCAATTTAAGTGCAAAAAATCAGTTAGATGCATTAGTGATTACAAGTAGTGAAGCCATGCGTAGCCTGCTTGAGCTCAGTGAAAATGGCCAAGCTACATGGCTAAACAATACCAAAATTTGCGTGAATCACGCGCGTATTCGCGACGATTTACCAAGCCATTTGCAAGCACAAACGCATGTCGCTAGCGCTCCTGGCGATCCAGCCATGTTGCAATGTTTGCAACAAGCTTTGAATTTAGTTGATTTGCATAAAAATGATAAGCTAATAAAGCCATGACTGAGCCAAACCAAAACGCACTTTTCCCTGAGCTTGAAGCAGAGAAAATCAATCCGCAAACGTTAAAAGACGAGATTGCCGAGCTGCGCGCGCATGTATTTGAGGCAAAAACGAGTTATTTGCCGCAGTACGCGTTTGCAATCGCGGCTTTAGTGGGCGTGGGTTTGCTTGCACTTTGGCTAAACACCCGCAACCACGCCACTGATATGGAAAAAAAGCTCAGCGTAAAACTCGCTGAGTTTAATACCATCAGCCTTGCCAATCAGGCACTTGCCAAGCAGGTTGATGAGCGCAGCCTTACCTCAAGCGCGCGCATTGCGGTACTTGAGCAGCAATTAGCTGACGCTAAAAATCAGCAGGCAAGCCTACAAACACTCTATAACGCGCTAGCAAACACGCGCGAAGAGCAAGCCGTGGGTGAGGTTGAGCAGTTATTGCTCATTGCTAATCAGCAGATTCAGCTAGCAGGTAATGTGCGCCCAGCAATTTTGGCATTGCAAACGGCAGATACGCAGCTACAACCCTACAGCAACGCGGCAATCGCGCAAATTCGGCTAGGTATCAATCAAGATATTACGCGCCTGCAAGGTACGCCACTGGTGGATATATTGGGTTTAAACGCCCAGCTTGAAAACAGCATCGCTAGCATTAACAAGCTTAAGCTGGTGAGTGAGCGCACACAAACATTAGCGCAAACCACTAATCATTCGCCGATTAAAAAGCAAACACTGATTGCGCAATTTAGCGCTGAAATGTGGCGCGATATTAAAGACATGGTAAAAGTAGAGCGGATAGACCGCCCAGAGCCGCCATTATTAAGCCCAGAGCAGCAGTTTTTTTTAACGGAAAACTTAAAACTGCGCTTATTAACCGCCCGTATTAGCTTGTTACAACGCGACGACGCCAGCTTTAAAAAAGACCTAAAAGCCGCCATTGAGTGGATCAACAACTACTTTGACACCCGTGAACCAGTGACTAAAACCATGCTAAAACAACTACAAAATTTAAGTAAAGAAGGCTTAAGCATTGCAACACCTGACATCAGCCTAAGCCTAAAATTAGTCACGCAATATAAACTGAGCTTAGAAAACAGTGATGTGAAAAATCCAGATGTACAAAATCAAGCATCGCCAAAGCCTGTAACCATGCGTTTAAACCGTAAGCAGTAAGGCAATCATGCGCTGGTTATTTTGGGTTTTATTGATTATGGCCGCGGCAGTAGGCTTATCTTTACTGGCGAGTAGCGACCACGGCTATGTACTACTCGTGCGCCCACCCTACCGCGTTGAGTTTTCGCTCAACTTTTTAATCGTCGCTGTGTTGTTACTTTTTGTGCTGTTTCACTTAATTTTGCGGCTAATCAACTACACGCAAAGATTACCCAGCGATGTACGCGCCTACAAACAAGCCAAACGCCTGCAAACCGCCCATGCCAGCTTGATAGAAGCACTGCAAAAAGAGGCTGAGGGTGAGTATAAACAAGCTGAAACCGCCGCATTAAAAGCCTTTGAGCTGGGTGAAGACGCTAATATTACGTTGCTAATCGCCGTGCGCTCTGCAAATGCGCTGGGTGAAATAGAAAAGCGTGATGCTTATTTGGCAGAACATGAAAGATTGGCTCCGCATGCCGAGGTGGCGCGGGAGTTGATTAAGAAGTTGATTGCTAATTTTTAGGATGGATTGCACATAAATAGCCAACTCATCTTTAGTTTTTTGATAATGGAGATAAATGTGATGACTGTTTTAGATTGGGCTGAAATAGCTGGTATTGAAAACATGAAAGACCATGTAAATAATGCTGACATGATACAAAAACAAGCAAGTACGTTTCTTACATTACTTTTATCGGGTGCTGGTGCTGCATTGTATTTTGGGATGCAGCATGATGAGTTAAGGTTTGTAGCGGTAATGGTAAGTTTTTGGCTGTTTGGTTTAGCTACAGTACTAACTGTAAAATGCCTCATGTTTGGTGACTTTCCATCAGTATGGAACGAACCAAAAAATCTTAACCAAAAAGATTATAAGTTAGATGAACTTAGAGAGTTTGAACTGAAAAACTTGCAAGAAAGAATAAACAAGGCTATGTCGCTGAATTTTACAAAAACATTGCGACTAAATAAATGTATTTTAGCTGGTTGTTTTACGCCAGTTGTTGCTATTTTATTCTGGTTTTTTTCGGAGTTTCATTTTTTCTCATAGGTTCAGGTTGAGGAATGGGATTTTCTTGTGCATAGATTTGCATTATGTCTCCTAACTTATTTTAATTGCGCCGCCGCCGTAAACGCATCACTAAAAAACGCGTCCTCAGCCAAGCCTTTCGTTTTAAAAGCCTGCAGAGCTAAATCCACCATTTTCGGTGCGCCGCAGGCGTACATTTCAAACGTACTTAAATCAGCATAATCAGCCAT
>JANNBX010000174.1:0-5010 GCA_031385945.1 Methylophilaceae bacterium
CAGCGAGCAATTTTAAATAAATTATGTAAAAGGCTTTAACGCTGGCTTGCATATCAAAATTGCTTAAGCCAAATTTATGGTGATCTACTATAAATTTGTGTGAGCGTTGCACAACAAATGGTAAAGCTAAACCCAATGTGACTATTATTAACAAAGGAAACGCTAAAAACACTAAGGCTGCTTGGCCATAAGTGCCATCAAAATCAAAGCGCAAGCCGCGGTGGCTAGAGTTGCGTGCGTTAAATCGAAAGCCGCGCACAATAATCCAAGGCAGTGCAATGATAAATGCCAGCATTAAAATGCCATATAAAATAGGGCTAAAACCGGCTAATACGCTGAATAGTACAAATAAAACAAAGGCAATAATACGGCCTTTTAAAATAGCAATGGGGTTGGCGTGGTAGTCGAATCCTACGCCCTCAATCAGGGTGTTGTTATAAAAATACTTTTTGCGGCGCACTTTTGCCCATGCCGAATAAATACCAAATGTGATAATGGAAAGTAGTAAATTGACGATCCAAATACCAAAATATTCACCTGCTTTGCCCGTAAAAACGATGGGTGTTTGATTCTCTGCCATGCCGCCCCCTGATTATTATTTGAAATGTTGAAATAGGTAACAAGATGTTAATATGAAAAGCATACTGCGTATATGCTCACGCCAGTAAAACTCCAAAATAAATGATAACTATTCTTTTTTAAATAAATGACCGACGAAAAACCAACGACCAAAAACTACATCACGCCAGACGGTATGGCCGCACTGCAAGCTGAGTTTCATCAGCTTTATAAAGTAGAGCGCCCACAAGTGGTTCGCGATGTTTCATGGGCAGCAGGTAACGGCGACCGTAGTGAAAATGGCGACTATATCTATGGCAAACGCCGCTTACGCCAAATTGACTCGCGTTGCCGGTTTTTAATGAAGCGTATGGATATTGCTGAGGTAGTTGATAGCGCCAAACAACAACATTTAGAGAAAATTTACTTTGGCGCGTGGGTCACACTTTATCACTTGCAAGACGAAACTGAAGTCACCATCAGAATAGTCGGCCAAGACGAGCTAGAGCCCAGCAAAGGCTTTATCAGCTGGATTTCGCCACTTGCTAAAGCGATGTTAGGTAAAGAAATTGGTAGTATTATTCGCGTAGAAACGTCTGAGCATCAAGCAAGTTATGAAGTGATTGATGTGCATTATTAAATTGTAAATTTAAGGTTAAATTTGTTGATTTAATTTCTAAAATTCATAACGCAGATAATCTGAGTAACGCACAATCCCTGTTGCATAAAAGCCACTTTTTTGACTTTACAGTTATTTACATTGTAAAATCACACTTTAAAGTACCAAAACAATATCAATTCATGTAGTCTGCTAGCCTTTACAGACCAGTTTACTCTAGCCAAATAAAACTAATTGAATATGCTAAACACCACATTATCATCCAAAGAAATTATCGCGAATTTAAGCGTTGATCAAAAAACTTCTGAGCCATATTATCAGCAGTTAAAACGTAATTTAGAGGGGTTAATTAACAGTGGAAAAATTGAGCAGGGCTATGGTTTACCTTCAGAGCGCGATTTAGCAGACGCGCTAAAGTTAAGTCGTACGACCATTAAGCGTTGCTATGATGAATTGCGTTTGCAGGGCCTCCTCACTGCGCATGGCCGTGGCGGTACAGTGGTTAATAAACCCACAGCTATTTCGCCGCCTCTTGGCAAACTAAAAGGCTTTACCGAAGAAATGCAAGAGATGGGTATGGTTCCTTCTACCCGACTTGAAAGTCACGAAGTACTGTTTGATCGCACGATTGCTTCTGTTTTTAATCGTCCGTCAAATTCACAATTTTTGCGCTTAGTGCGTATCCGCCTAGCCGATGGCGTGCCTATGACGCGTGAAATTGCTTGGTATGATTTAACTTTAGCGCCGAAACTGGTTGATTGGAATACGGAAGGCTCAATATATAGCTTTTTACAAGAGCAGTGCGGTATTCAGCTCAGCTGGGCGGAGCAATCAATTGAGGCTATTTTAAGTAGTGATATTGAATCAAAAGTATTTGAAATCGCTGAAAACTCGCCTTGTTTATTACTAAAACGTAAATCGTATTCAAAACAAGAGTTATTAGTAGAGTATGTTGAAGGTACATTTAGAGGTGATGCTTACGCTTATCGCATTAAATTAAAGATGGAAATTTAAAAAAACTTATCGTGTGAGGCTTGGCTTTTATTGTTGTTATCTAAGCTAACTTAACTATTTATCTTGATAAAGCCTATTATCTTGAAAATCCTAGCCATGTTTGCTAGGTTTTTTTACACACCAATATCACTTCTCTTAATCTAACAAATCGCTAACTTTGAGCTATTTGTAATTTACTAAACAGTGTAATTTGCCCTTAATTCCACTCGTTTAAAAAGCCGCATTTTTCCAATGAACTTACCTTTTCTAGACTGCAGTCTCACTTGCGGTATCAACTTTAATTAGTGTAAAAGTAAGGTTTGCTCTACAGATAGTCCAGCGCTTAGTTAACAATAAGCCTTGGCAATAAGAAAATCTTGAACCGTAGTTGCAGTGGGTAATGCTGATAAAACACCTTTTTGGTTTGCTACAATCGCTCCACAGGCGTTTGCATATCTTAATGTATTGACTAATGATGTTTGCAAAATCATCTTGCAAAATCCACTTGCAAAAGCATCTCCACAACCAATCGTATCTATAATGTTAACTGCAAAAGTAGGCACGCTAGTAACTTCTAAATCTTGATTGATGGCAATGCAACCTAAATGTCCGAGTGTAATAACCAGTAGTTTTTTTGTTATATGGTTATTTTGCCATTGTTGCCACAAAGGCTGCGTTGCACTCACTAAAAAAACCTGCCAAGCTTGTAAGGTTGTTAAATTTGTTAAGTTGGCATTGGTTGTTGAGAGCGCCAAGATATCAATAATTTCAACTTCATTGACTATTATAATGTCGGTATTATTGAGCAAATTAGCTGTTATTGTTTGATAAGGCGATGGATTAAGAATAGTGCGCGCTTTAAATTGTTTCGCTAAAGCAAAGCTAGCTTCAATAGCCTCGTAAGCACCTTCAAATTGACCATAAATCACATCTGCTTGCTCAATAACGGGCTTTGCAATGTCAACATGATGATGATTAAGTAATAAATTTGGTCCTGGATAAACTGCAATCGCGTTTTGTCCGCAACTAGAAATCATGCCAGCACCATAGCCAGATTGTGGGCTCAACCTAAAGCAAAACTCTGATGAAATATGCTCGGCTGCTAATAGCTTTATTAAGCTATCTGCCGCGTCATCATTGCCTATACCAAGCATTACATGGACATTTTCATCTAAACGCTGGCAGCAAATAGCAACATTTAAGCCCTTGCCTCCTGCCTCGATATGTATGCCATTCGCTTTTAATGTCTCGCCTGGTTTAGGAATCTTATCCACCGCCCAGCAACAAGCTTGCACAAAGCTACCAATTACAAATATATTCATTATGATGATGATTATTTTTTATCAAACATAATTTTCATCGCTGAAATCGCAAACGTCAGCAACACCATGACTGAGTTAGCCACAATTAACGGTAAATCGTTTTTCATTAAACCGTAAGCCAACCAAAGCGCTAAACCAATTGTGATAATCACGTAAGTTGGCAGGGAGATACCTGAAACATCGCGTGTTTTCCACGTGCGTAGTACTTGTGGCACAAATGATGAGGTGGTGAATATGGTTGCAATTAACCCAAGAATATCTAGGTTTGTCATATTGAGTCAGCTCTTTTTTTGTTGTTAGTTCAGCTGAATATAGCAAAGATGACTATATACAAAATAGTATGTAGTGATTGTTTCTTGTGGTTTTGTGAAAAATTAACAATAGTTTACGCTAGAAAGTCTTTTAAATACCAATAAATAATATTTAAAATCCATAAAAAGCTATTTGGCCCTAGTTGTAATTTTGGCGTTAGTATCCTAAAAAGTTTATTACATTGAACCATTGAGATGAATTGACCTATTTACAAAAAAGAATCAAAATCGACTTCGTAATCACAATCCTATTAATGATAATTTGATGCACTAAAGCTGTTTGACTGCTTTAGAGGGTACTCTAGCTTAGTTGTATGAGTAACTTCTCAATGAAATCAGCGCGTAACAAAATATCTTCAAAGCCAACGGTTACGCGTAATTTATCAGGGCCGTTCATGCGGGCGCGTCTGTCGCGTTGTAACATATCGATTAGTTTTAAAGGATCTAGCTCACTTTTTTGGCTAAATTGTAGTTGAATTGCGCTGTCACTTGCGTCAATTTTTGTGATGCCTAAGTCTTTTGAGGCTACACGTAATCGGTGGCAGGCCATCAGCGCTTCGCCTTGCTCTGGCAGCAAGCCAAAGCGGTCTATGAGTTCTTCTTGCATGTTATCTAGGCTGTCTTCATCTACGCAGTTGGCTAGGCGTTTGTAAATCACTAAGCGCTCATGCACATCTGGGCAAAATTTGGTGGGTAGCAGCGCAGGTGTGTGCAGGTTGATTTCGGTAGTTACACCTAGTGGCGCGTTAATGTCTGGCTCTTTGCCAGCTTTTAGCTGTTTCACAGCGTGGTTGAGCATATCAGCATATAAATTAAAGCCGATTTCCTGCATTTCACCACTTTGGCTGTCGCCCAATAACTCACCTGCACCGCGTATTTCAAGGTCGTGCATGGCTAGGTGAAAGCCTGCACCTAAGTCTTCTAATAGCTGAATGGCATCTAATCGTTTTTGTGCTTGTGGCGTGATTTTTCTATCAGCTTCTGTGAGTAAATACGCATAAGCTTGATGGTGCGAACGCCCAACCCGACCGCGTAATTGGTGCAGTTGCGCTAAGCCGAATCGATCGGCTTTATTCATAATAATGGTGTTGGCTGTGGGCACATCAATGCCAGTTTCAATAATGGTTGTGCAGAGTAATACATTAAAACGCTGCTGATAAAAGTCACGCATCACATGCTCTAGTTCGCGTTCACGTAATTGGCCATG
>JANNBX010000177.1:0-1549 GCA_031385945.1 Methylophilaceae bacterium
ACTTCTTCAACCGCTAATAACTCTTCTTTTTTAATGGTGTAGGCGGTGAAATTGCCAATAAAATCGGTTAGTTTTCCGCGATCTAATTCGGTAATGCGCGTGGCGAGGCGGTCTAAAAATCGGCGGTCATGGGTAATAAATAACACGCTGCCATTAAAGCTTAGTAGTAATTCTTCTAGCCACTCAATTGCGCTTAAATCTAAATGGTTGGTTGGCTCATCTAACAACAAAACCTCAGGTTCAGCCACCAGCGCGCGCGCTAGGGCAACACGTTTACGCCAGCCGCCTGATAATTTAGTTACGTTCACATCTGCATCTAACGTTAAGCGACTTAACACCGCCTCAATTTTAGATTGTATCGCCCAGCCATTTTTAATATCTAGCTCGTGTTGCAGCTCCATCATTTTTTCCATCAACGCTTCCATATCGGCATTTGGCTCGCCCATGTCGTGCGTGACTTGATGGTAATCAATAATGGTTTGTTGAATTGTGCCCAAGCCCTCAGCTACTGCTTCAAAAACGGTGTGCGCAGGGTTTAACTGCGGCTCTTGCGGCACGTAAACCACGCGCGCTGCGCTATCTACCCATAATGTGCCGTCATCCAATTTTAATTCGCGTGCAAGTGCTTTTAAAAGAGATGATTTACCTGCGCCATTGCGGCCAATTAAACCAACGCGTTCGTTGTTATCCAGTTGAAAATCCGCATGGTCGAGCAGGGCGTGGTGACCAAAAGCTAAAGAAGCGTTGTTGAGGGTAATATGTGGCATAAGAGTTTGATTTAAGGCTTAAAAATTGAGTTAGCATTCTAGAGGATATGCAGTTAAAAACCAGCGAAACTTTAACTAAATCAATTTTAGTGAATCTTTTTTACTGATATTACGGCACAAACTCCACTTGCACTTCGCGGCTATCGGCCAGCCCGTTGCTATCAACCGCGCGAAGCACGTAAACGCCAGACTTTTGTGGTTGCCATGCTAGTGCTTTGCCGCTTTCCACCTCGCCAATGAGCGCGTTGTCGGCAAACCAAAACAATTTAAGCGAAAGCGTGCTATTGGCTTTTAGGGCAATCGTTTCATTTTTTGCGAGTTGCCTTGAGAGTTTTAAGGTGTAAACCACACCGCGTAATGGCGAGCTGATTTGTGGCGCTAGCGTTGTGGTTTGATTGTTTGAGCATTGGGCAGGCAATGTTGGCGGAGTGCGGCGCGGCATACCTGCTTCGCGGAATAAGCGCAGCATATCGGCATCCCAAAATTCAAAAACTTCTTCATGGCTGTTATCACTTTTGTTACATAGCGCCAAACCAGTTGTGTTATCAAGATGCATAGGGCGGTGCAGGCTGCTCACTTTAATGGGTGATTTGCCAGGAATAAACCAAGTTTCACTCAAGTTTTTGCAATAACTATTAGGCAAATCACCACTTGCGGTGCAAACATTTACCTTAGTAACATTTTGCGGCGGTAGGGCGTCAATCAAGCTAGTTGGGCTAAGTAAACGCTGGTGGCGTAGGCTGTCTAGTATTTGAAAAAACAGCGGCGCCGCTGTTTTAATG
>JANNBX010000057.1:0-6111 GCA_031385945.1 Methylophilaceae bacterium
GCTTTTACCATACACGCTGATTGGGTTTGTTTGATCTGTTTCAATATAAGCGCCAGATTTTGTGCCGTCATAAACGTAATCTGTTGAGTAATGCACTAACAGCGCGTTTTGCCGCGCAGCCTCTTCAGCCAACGCTTGCGCAGCTGTCGCGTTAATTGCAAAAGCTAACTCTGGCTCTGACTCAGCTTTGTCTACCGCGGTGTAAGCTGCTGGGTTGATGATTAAATCAGGCTTAATTTCACGTACGATACGTTGTATTTCATCAGGTCTAGTTAAATTGAGTTGTTCGCGATTCAACGCGATTAAGCTTATATTGTTAGCCTCTAAAACAGTCTGCAAAGCACTGCCAACCTGTCCGTTAACCCCTGTCAGTAAAATCTTTTTGAACATTAAACAAACAACTCTGCTTGGTTTAAGTTAACGCCCAGCTTATCTTTACCAGACAAAATTGGCTCATGCGTAATTGGCCATTGAATACCTATATCTGCGTCATTCCAAGCAATGCAGCGCTCATGTTGTGGCGCGTAGTAATCAGTGGTTTTATATACGAACTCCGCTGTATCAGAGAGTACTAAAAAGCCGTGCGCAAAGCCTGCTGGCACCCACATTTGATATTTGTTTTCAGCCGATAACTCTTGCCCAACCCATTGGCCAAAAGTGGCTGAATTTGAACGAATATCCACTGCAACATCAAACACTGCACCGCTTATAACACGCACTAATTTGCCTTGTGGTTGCTGTATTTGATAATGTAGGCCGCGCAATACATTTTTTGCAGATTTCGAGTGATTATCTTGCACAAAGTGTGGGCTCAAGCCTGTTGCTTCGCTGAATTTAGCAAAGTTAAAGCTTTCATAAAAGAAACCTCTATCATCGCCAAAAACCTGCGGTGCAAATACCAAAACCTCTGGAATTTTCGTTTGAATCACTTGCATTAAAACACCTGCTCAGTCAGCACTTGTTTAAGGTATTGCCCATAACCGTTTTTACTGTACATTTCGGCCAGTTTTGCTAATTGAGCGCCATCTATAAAACCTTTGCGATAAGCAATTTCTTCAGGGCATGCAATTTTCAACCCTTGGCGCTTTTCAATCGTTTCAATAAAGTGCGAGGCTTCTAATAAAGACTCATGCGTGCCGGTATCTAACCAAGCCATACCACGACCCATCACCTCTACATTAAGCTGTTTGTTTGCTAAATATTGGCGATTAACATCGGTGATTTCTAACTCACCACGTGGCGATGGCGTAAGGTTTTTAGCGATTTCAATCACTTGGTTATCGTAAAAATATAAACCGGTGACTGCATAACGTGATTTTGGCTTGCTAGGTTTTTCTTCTAAGCTGATTGCAATGCCGTCTGCGTTAAATTCAACTACGCCATAGCGCTCTGGGTCTTGTACGGGGTAAGCAAAAACTGTTGCGCCTGTTTGATTTTGCGCGGCTTTTTGTGCCATTTCGGCTAATTCGTGACCGTAAAAAATATTGTCACCCAACACAAGCGCGCAACTATCTTTACCAATAAACTGCTCACCAATGATAAATGCCTGCGCAAGCCCATCTGGCGAGGGTTGCACGGCGTAACTAATGTGCATACCCCACTGCGAACCATCACTCAATAATTGCTCAAAGCGTGGCGTATCTTGTGGCGTGGAAATCACTAATACGTCTTTGATACCCGCTAGCATCAGTGTTGAAAGTGGGTAGTAAATCATCGGTTTGTCATACACGGGCAATAACTGCTTCGAAACTACTTGCGTGGCTGGGTAAAGCCTTGTGCCTGAACCGCCCGCTAAAATAATGCCTTTCATTGCACACCCTTCCCTATCTCTTCATCAGCTGCTTTATCATCTCTACCTGCATAGTTGGTTTGAAGCCAATCACGATATTCACCACTGGTGATATTACTTACCCAGTCTTGATGATCCAAATACCATTGCACGGTTTTTTGTATGCCAGTTTCAAACGTTTCAGCAGGCTGCCAGTTGAGTTCATTTTGTATTTTTGTAGCATCAATTGCGTAGCGTTTATCGTGGCCTGGTCTATCGGTTACGTACGTAATTTGGTCGCGATAACTGCCACTTTGTTTAGGCTTTAAATGGTCTAAAATATTGCACAAAGTGTGCACAACTTCTAAATTGGTTTTTTCGTTACAGCCACCAATGTTGTAAGTTTCGCCTAATTTGCCTGCTACTAATACCCGCCGAATAGCGCTGCAATGGTCATTCACAAATAACCAATCGCGAATATTGCTACCGTTGCCATAAATAGGTAGCGGTTTATCGTTCAGTGCATTATGTATCACTAATGGAATCAGCTTTTCAGGAAACTGAAACGCACCATAATTATTTGAACAATTGGTGGTTAATACTGGCAAACCATAGGTGTGATGATATGCCCGCACTAAGTGATCAGACGCCGCCTTGCTGGCTGAGTATGGGCTATTTGGTTGGTAAGCATGTGTTTCACTAAAGGCGGCGTCTTGCGCCTCTAATGAGCCATATACTTCATCCGTTGAAACATGCAAAAAGCGGAAATCTGCTTTTTGAGATGCATCTAACGCGCCCCAATAAGCACGTATTGCCTCTAGCAAATGAAACGTGCCGACAATATTGGTTTGAATAAAATCTTCAGGCCCATGTATAGAACGATCAACATGGCTTTCAGCGGCGAAATTAATAATCGCTTGTGGTTGATAATCGTTCAAAAGCTTATCTAACAGGGTTCTATCGCCAATATCACCCTGCACAAATACATGATTAAGATTATCTTTTACATCATTTAAACTATGCAAATTACCTGCATAAGTGAGCTTATCTAAGTTAATAACTTGCCCTAAATCAAGCTTTAACCAATCTAAAACAAAATTTGCACCAATAAATCCTGCACCACCCGTTACTAAAATAGTCGATTTCATGCTAATTTTTCCCATAATGCACCGCCTGATTTAGCTAAGCCAGCCAAATAAGCAGTATGTTCAATCTGCTCAGCATCGCTCGCTCGCACTACTTTAAGTTTGCCGCGTGCTAAATTTGCTTTTACCGATGATTCGTCTGGCTTACTCTCAAGCTCCATCATCAAACTATCTTGGCCGCGCGTCATCGCCATGTATACATCGGCCAGCAACTCAGCATCTAGCAAGGCACCATGTAAAGTGCGCTTGGTATTATCAATGCCATAATGACGGCAGAGTGCATCTAAATTATTGCGCTGTCCTGGGCGCATTTCTTTGGCTATTTTGAGTGTATCCGTCACATTTTTGTGCAAATCTGGGCGCCCGATACGACCAAACTCAGCATTGATAAAGCCCACATCAAATGGTGCATTGTGAATAATTAACTCATCTGTGCCAATAAAGTCTAAAAACGCATCGGCAATATCTGCAAATAATGGCTTATCGCTTAGAAACTCTAAAGTGATGCCATGCACTTCTTGTGCGCCAGGGTCAATTTCACGCTCGGGGTTTAAATACACATGAAAATGTTGTTGTGTTGGGCGGCGGTTAAATAGCTCCACTGCGGCTATTTCAATAATGCGGTGCCCTTGATTTGGGTAAAGACCTGTGGTTTCTGTATCTAGAAATATTTGGCGCATAATTTTTATCGTTGTTTTTTTAAGTAAGTTAATTTTTGCTTAGAACTTGTTCAACACCTTTATTTGCAAGCATGTCAGCACGCTCATTACCGGCGTTACCCGCATGCCCTTTTACCCATTGCCACTTGATGGTGTGTTGCGCAGCCAACACATCTAGCGCCTTCCATAAATCATCATTTTTCACAGGTTTTTTGTCGGCCGTGCGCCAACCACGTGCCTTCCAGCCCGTTATCCATTCAGTCATGCCTTTTTGCACGTAAACAGAATCAGTAAAAATAGTCACTTCACTGGGGCGTTTAATCGCTTCTAGTGCTTTAATCACACCTGTTAACTCCATGCGATTATTTGTGGTCAGCATCTCGCCTCCAAATAGCTCTTTTTCAATGCCCTCAAAAGCCAACCAAGCGCCCCAGCCGCCTACTCCCGGGTTACCTTTGCAGGCACCATCTGCGTAAATCTCAATCATTCAAACTCACTTTTATCTACATTTATTATTTTTTGTTTTAACGGCTTTTGGCTAGGTGTATTTTGGCTCGGCGTAGTCGCTAGTTGTTGCGCTAATTTAGGTGCTTTCCAGCTTGGCTTAATTAACCGCATACTTGGCACACGTTTTTTTGCTACTACAAAATATACACCACCCATCATTGGCCATAGGCGTGCTTTAAGAGCATCTTTTCGTGCAAATCTATTGAGCCAACGCTCACTGTTAATAGGTAGATTATAACAAGTCATGTGCACACTAATCACTTCAAAATCAAGCAAAGTAAGCCAGTCTTTAACCCGTAAAAGTGGTAAAAATCTTGCATTCCATGGGCGATTATTGCTCAACATACTGGTTTTATAACTAATTAAACGTTTTAAGCCCCAACTACTAATCGGGTTAAAACCTGAAATAATTACATGCCCTTCACCCACTAAAACACGCTCAGCCTCAGTTAAAGTATGATGTGGGTCTTCACTAAAATCGAGTGCATGCGGCAATAAAATGACATCAATACTATTGGCTAAAATTGGTAATTGTTGTGAAGCCGCAACAATATGCTGGCTAGATTCATCTATATCCCCAATTGCGAACTTATAAGGCATGCGGCAACTAGCCAAACAATCTAGCTGCGTCATGCCAACTTGTAATGCATTAAAACCAAAAATATTTTGCAGTGCATCATCAAAAAGCGCTTGCTCTTTGGTGAGCACGTACCGCCCCAATGGCGATTCTAGCCACTGCTGGTCTGGTTCAACGGTATGTAAAACTGCTTTTTTCATAAATTAAGTGCTTAAACTTTATTGACATTATCCACTGAAAATACAACACTAGCACGATGATTTCAATATTGCCGATACCTGCTTTTGAAGATAATTACATTTGGCTACTGCACGACGATGGTGCAGCCCTAGTAGTGGACCCAGGTGACGCTACCCCCGTGATAAACGCGTTAAAAAGACTTAACTTGCGCTTAACTCACATTTTAATTACTCATCATCATGCTGATCATATAGGTGGCGTAGACAGCCTATTGGCGGCCTTTCCAGAGGCGATTGTTTATGCACCCAGCAACCCAAAATATACCTTTAAGCATCAGGTTGTATGTGACGGCACACAATTACAAATTGCCAATTTAAACTTTACTGTTTGGAGCATACCCGGCCACACGCTTGACCACATCGCCTATTACAGCACGCCTTATTTATTTTGTGGCGACACTCTTTTTAGTGCAGGATGCGGTCGTTTATTTGAAGGAACGCCCGCTCAAATGCTAGCCTCACTCGAAAAACTAACAGCACTACCACTTAACACGCTTATTTTTTGTACACACGAATATACATTAAAAAATATTCACTTTGCGCTCACACTCGACCCCACCAACTCGCAGTTAAAAGATTATCAACAGCTGGTCGAAACAAAACGTAGCAAGTTTTTACCGTCTCTGCCATCCACTATGCAAATTGAATTAGCAATCAATCCTTTTTTAAGATGTGCTCAAGCCGCTTTACAACAAGCAGTTCATGTTAAAAATGGTGATAAATTAGCAACTTTTAGCGCGATAAGAATGTTAAGAAACAATTACTAATCAATAAGATAGCCAAACTTTTTAACATCAATTTTAACTTGACTTATTCGTGTCTTATTCGCTATTATCTACGTTCTTTAATTGCAAGGGCGCGACTTTAGTTGCGCTAATACTCATGGCTCAATTTAATGGTTAAATTTCAATTAAAAACATCTACATTATTTACTACGACACGTTTTGCTATAGTCAATTCGTTGTCAAATTTTCAGGGCTGTTTTTCTTTAAAAGCAGTTTATACAATAACAGTTTGTATGATTGCTGGCATCTCAATGCCAATGACTACTTATGGTGAAACCAATGCCGCAGGTATTGAAATCACCATTCAAGATGACAACCCACTCAGTTCAACATTAAATAATCCTAACTTAAACAATAGATCAAACAATGTAAGCGCAACTGAGCAGCAAAATATTGCTACGCCACGCGCTGACCAAATAGCACCAGAGGCG
>JANNBX010000241.1:0-13144 GCA_031385945.1 Methylophilaceae bacterium
TTGCCAATTGTGCAAAAGCGTATTGATAACATCAAAATTGAAACTGCGCTGTCAAACAGCTTTGGTTTTGGTGGCACCAATGCCACGCTAACACTCTCAACCAAGAATCTGTAGAACTTTTTTCAGCTGTCGTTGGATTAAAAGACTAAAAATCAAAGCAATAGTGTAGCCATCGAGTTGTAGGGTTTAGCTTTTTAAGCTGACGCTAAACGCAATCGCAAAACGCTTCTATATGATTCGCTAGATTCACTTCTAGCGAATCTTTTTCGTGAGTCGTTACATCTGCACCAACAATGCCAGCAGGCAATAAACTCGCAGAAGCGGCTGACCCAGCATATTCATGGTACTGTTTTTGTTTGGTTTTTTCAGTGGTTGTGTTCATTATTACTTATCCTTTTGGGAATATTAAAAATCTCGAATGCGTTTGTTTTTTGTGAAAACACTTTGATGTATAAAACGGTTCATCAAAACTACTGAGTAAAACTGCTGCATCTTTTTTTGTGTAAAAACCAAATTCTGCTGAGCGTATTTATTTAATATCTACAAGTCATAGGTTTAAATCACATGTGCAACAATCATCAATAATGAGTGTGTGATGTGTAGATAGGTTCAAACACTTTCATGCGGCAGTCAACGCTTGCAGTGCTCAAACCGTTGACTTTCGGTAAGCAGTTAATTAATTCCAATAAACAAATTTACCATTCACACAGAAAAATAATGATGAAAAAATTCACAGTAATATTGGTTGCAATCAGCGTGTTAAACCTTGTTGGATGCGCTTCGCTAGGCGATAGAACCGTCAACATAACGCAGCAACAAGTGCAGGCTAAATTACAAGAGCGGCTCAACTTATCCCTCACGGTATTAAAAATATTTGATGTCAATCTGACAAATCCATTAGTCAGTTTTGATGGAAATACTGAGCGCATGATCACCACAATGGATACAAAAATTACTAATCCATTATCAAAATCATTGATTACTGGTACGACAAAAATTTCTGGTAAATTAAAATTTGATCCAAGCACCAATGCAGTCATGCTGACCGAATCAAAAATTGATCAGCTAAATTTAAATGGTTTGGGTGGAAAATACAGTGAACTGTTGAGCGTGCTGGGCGCTGAGCTGGGTGGCGAGTTATTGAATAACTTTACGCTTTACACACTTAAACCTGATGATTTAAAGTCGGGTAATACTTTTTACACACCTAAACTACTGAAAGTTACTGATGGTAATTTACAAGTGACGTTAACCCCTCAATAACGTTTTAAACAAGTAAAACTGCTAAAACATTACGCCCTTCGCTCGCCAGTATATTAAATGTGCGGCAAGCCGCTGCAGTGGTCATGCACTCTACTGGAATATGTTTTTCAGTTAAGCTTAAACACAATTTTGGATGAATGAAACGGTGTTTTTCACCAGTACCTAGCAAAACTACCTCCGGGTTTAAACTTAGCAACGCGCTAAAATCTTCTGCGGTTAATGCTTCAAGCTGCGAAATATGGTGTTCAGTAACGACTTTATCAGTGGTTACAATTAAGGTCTGTTTGTACTTTATGTCGTTGATGGCGACAAAAAAAGTACCGTCTTTATCAACTCCAAAGCCAGTAATGAGTTGGTGATTGTCGGCTTTTGTTAAGTGAAACTTCATAAATTTGGCATCTAGTTAAATAATCGGCACGTTTGATTAAAGCTACTTGTTTTATTGCAGTTTGTTATCATATCGCTTCTATGTCTATTTTAAAGTCATTCTATGAGTTTTGTTACTAGCAATTTTTTGTTAATTGGTTTGGCAGTCATTTCTGGCGGCATGTTGTTGTGGCCTAGCCTTAAGTCTGGTAAAGGTGGAGCGAGCGTTACTGCGGGTGAAGCCGTGTTAATGATTAACCGTCAAAATGCCCTAGTTCTAGACGTTCGAGATGAAGCAGAGTTCGCTTTAGGCCACATAGGCGAGGCAAAAAACATTCCTTTGAGTGCACTTGATAGCCGCCTAAAAGAGCTTACTAAGTTTAAAAACAAGCCAGTAATTGTGAACTGCCAAGGCGGCGTGCGCTCAGCTAAAGCTAGCGATATTTTGCGCAAAAATGAGTTTACACAGGTACATAACTTGCAAGGTGGTTTAAACGCTTGGATACAAGCAAAATTGCCAATTATTAAAGCTTAAATGATGGCTGAAATTATCATGTATACCACTGCGGTTTGTCCATACTGCGTGAATGCCGAGCGCTTACTCAAGAGCAAAGGTGTTACGCAAATCAATAAAATTCGCGTAGATTTGCAGCCAGAGCTACGTCTTGAAATGATGTCTAAAACAGGCCGTCGCACGGTACCACAAATTTATATTGGTGAGCGTCACATTGGTGGTTTTGACGATTTGCGCACATTGGACTTAAAAGGTGAGCTAGATGTTTTGCTCATTTAAGCTTGCATTAAATTAGGTAAGTAACGTTTTAAAAATACGTATTAAGCAGTTAAAATAACGCACTAAATACAATTTATTAACCAACTTTCTCAGTTTTGAGAAAGCTAACAAAACACCTTAAGGGATCAGTATGGCCGAAAATCAAGCAGCAACAAACACAACAGAAACAGCGCAACCCGTATTCGGCATTGAAAAAATCTACGTAAAAGATATGTCACTAGAAGTGCCAAATGCGCCGGAAGTTTTTTTACAGCGTGAAGCACCACAAATTGGTGTTGAGCTCAGTAACGCAGCTAAAAAATTAGAAGATGGTTTGTTTGAAGTAACGCTAACCGTAACGGTGACTTCAAAAGTTGAAGACAAAACGATATTTTTAGTTGAGGTGGCACAAGCTGGTATTTTCCAAGTGCGTAATATTCCAGATGAAAATATTGAGCCAATTATTGCGGTAACTTGCCCAAATATTTTGTTCCCATACGCCCGCGAAGCGGTGTCTGATATCGTGACGCGTGCAGGCTTCCAACCAGTATTGTTAAGCCCAATCAATTTTGAAGCGCTTTATGCACAGCAAAAAGCACAACAAGATGCTGGTAATGCAACTACGCACTAAATGGTTGTTCGGTATTTTCCTGCTAATGCCTCTGTTGGCTTTAGCGGGTGAGTATCGCTCAATTAGCGTGCCTAAAGCCATTTTGTATGACACGCCGTCACTCCTTGGCAAAAAACAGTTTGTGCTAAGCCAGCATTATCCGGTAGAAGTATTGGTTAATTTAGGTGATTGGGTCAAAGTGCGTGACCAACTAGGTGGCCTTAATTGGGTTGAGAATAAAAATATCACAACCAAACCAACGGTTTTAATCACTGGCGAGCAAGCTGAAATCAAGCAAACGGCTGACATCAACAGCACGCTTGTTTTTACAGCTCAAAAAGATGTGGTGCTAGATGTATTAGAGCCTGCCAAAAATGGCTGGGTAAAAGTTAAGCATGCTGGCGGCTTAGCTGGGTATGTGCAAACCTCAGCAATTTGGGGTTTGTAGGCATGCAGTTTGGGCAAGGCTAATATGGCGAAAATTGCTGTTTTAGGCGCAGGCGCTTGGGGTACGGCGCTCGCCATGCAACTCAGTCATCGCCATCAAGTAGTTTTGTGGGCGAGAAACAGCCTACATGTATCTGCACTGCGCGAAGCACGCGCTAATCATCAATATTTGGGTGATTTTGGTTTTCAAGACTCACTTGCTATTGAAGACTGCCTAAAAACAGCGGTTGAACACGCTGATTTAATTATCTCCGTCGTGCCGACCAACGGCTTTAGAGCCATTCTGCAAGCCTTAAATGCGTTAAACAATCAAACACCAATTATCTGGGCTTCAAAAGGTTTAGAAGCTGCAAGCGCTAAATTGCTCTATGAAATAGCCGCTGAAGAGCTGCCAAATACGCCGTATGGCGTACTTTCTGGCCCTAGTTTTGCAGGTGAATTGGTGCGTAATCTACCAACAGCGGTAACTGTTGCGTCGGATGATGCCGCGTTAGGTCAATTTGCTAGCCAGATTATTCATGGTGGTAATTTGCGGGTGTATTCAAGTACTGACGTGATAGGCGTATGTGTGGGCGGTGCGGTTAAAAATGTACTCGCGATTGCCGCAGGCATAGCAGATGGCTTACAACTCGGCAGTAATGCACGCGCAGCATTAGTTACACGCGGCTTGTCTGAAATGACCCGTTTTGGCGTAGCGCTTGGTGCGCAAAAAGAGACATTCATGGGCTTAGCTGGCTTAGGTGATTTAATGCTCACTTGCACAGGTGAATCAAGAAACCGCGAAGTTGGCCTGCAATTAGCCGCAGGTAAAAATTTAGATGAAATTACCGCACACTTAGGCCACGTTGCAGAAGGCGTACACACCGCCGCTGAAGTGGTTAAACGCGCTGAAACTTTGGGTGTTGATATGCCAATATCTAAACAAGTGCATGCTGTTTTATCCAATAAATGCCAGCCAAAATCTGCCCTGCAAGCGCTATTCTCGCGAGAACAGAAAACGGAGTTTAGTTAACAGTCTACGGGTTACCTAATTTAATATTAATTGGCTTGTTAAATGTTCAATCTTAAATTTTCAATCTTAGTCGCTCAATCTTAAGTTCATAATTCACAATCCTCCAGTGTGTTGTATCGCCGTCTATCGGTTCTTTCTTCCGCTAATCCGACACTACATGACAACTGTAAATTGTTCTTGTAGAGTGCAATGATGAAAATTCTACCCTTATTGCAGTTACAAAATAATGTGCCGGCAAAGCTTACCTCAATGCAAAGCCGTCAACGTGGCTTTTCATTAACTGAGTTAATGATGGTTATTGGCATTGTCGGTATTCTAACTGCCGTTGCATTGCCATCATTCACTGAAACAATCCGACGTTATCGTGTGAGCTCTGCACGTGATGGTTTGGTGGCAAGTATCAATTTTGCCAGAATCGAAGCTATACGTAATGGCACGCAAGTTGTGATTGAGCGATCACCTGCATCAGCCGCTTGCTCTGTAGTGCCAGCAGTTGCTAGCGATTGGGGTTGTGGCTGGACCGTATATGTAGATAGAAATTTTAATTTAGCACAAGATCCACTAGAGTTAAGCATACAAAATATTGCTGAGCCTAGAGGTGTTGCAGTCACGCATCCGGGTAATGCTGGTCAAGTACGGCTTGTTATTAACCGCTGGGGTCAACCAGGTACAGTGGGCGATAGCTTTATATTTTTCCCCGCAGATCAAGGTATCGGTGCGGCAAGTACAAGTACTACCTGTATCAATGCAGGTGGTCGTATTCGTAATCTTTCAGGAACCCCAACATGCACCAACACATAAATAAACAGCGCGGCATCAGCTTGATTGAAGCGCTCGTTGCTTTAGTTATTTTAGCAGTAGGCGTGCTGGGTTTAGCTGGTGTGCAGGCTAGGCAGCTGGTTGAAACGCGTACTGCTAATAGCCGTGCGATGGCCGTAAGATTAGTTGAAGATTTAAACGAGCGTATGCAGCTTAATGTAGCAACTGCGCGCAATGGCGGCTATGCACTAGCATTTAATGCAACGCCTGCAGGTGGTGCTTGTACTGCCTCGTCATGTAATGCAGCACAACTGGCTGCGTCAGATTTAGCGCAGTGGAAGGCTAACGTAACAGCACTTTTACCTGGTGGTAATGCGGCTGTTTTTCGTAATAACCAAGATCCGCGACAAATTGGTGTAATGCTCGCGTGGAACGCGAATGAAGGCAAAGCCAATAGTAACGCAGCATTGAACAACGCGGCCTACACCGCACCATTTGTAGTGGCAGATGCGCCATCAACTGCTGCTGGTGCTACTTGCCCAGCTAACGCAATTTGTCACTTGGTTTACCTGCAACCTTAAAGTTGAGAATTGATGATGAATAAATATAACTTAAATGGTTTTGTAAAACAGCGCGGCATTACGCTCATAGAGCTAATGACAGGTTTGCTAATAGGCTTGCTGGTAGTTGCTGCTGCATTGAGCAGTGTTATTTTCACTCGCTCTGCACAAGTTACACAATCTGATAGCGCAAGAATTCATCAGCAAGCTAGCTATGTGATTCGCACGATCGGCTTGCAGTTACGCCAAGCAGGTGCTGTTGAAATGGTTAATGCCGCTGATGGAAAAGTCACTTTTGATACAAGGTACACTGGTGTAAACGGCGCGCAAGACGTTATTGTGAGTGGTACAGATGGTGGTGGCGCGAATCCTGATGTATTGAATGTAAGCGCTCAAGATCAGCGCAGCACATCAGTACCTGGCTTTCCTGCCGGCACTTCAACGGTGAGAGATTGCTTAGGTAACGCACCAGACACTGCACTGATAGGAATCAGGTTGCAAAACTCCTTTTCTGTAAACGTGGCACAACAAAGCTTAATGTGTACTGGCGCGAATACCGCTACAGGCCCACAGGCCATTGCCGCTGGTGTTGAAGACTTTCAGGTACGCTATGGTGTTGCGACACCAGGTTTAACCGATTTAGATCAACGGCTTCAGTACGTGGCAACACCACCTAGTTTTGTGAGTTCTAGTGCTTCATCTATTCGTGCGGTTCAAATATGCATCAGGTTGGTAGGTGATCGCGCACAAACTACTACTGGCACAGGCAATGTAGTCGTGGGCTGTAACGGCGAGGTTGTTCCATCAGATGGCAGAATACGCCGTGTATTCACAAGCACTTATTTTTTACGTAATGCTGTCAGAATCGGTCAGTTTTAATTGGATTTGATCTGTTTTAAGAAAGAAAATATGACGTACAGTACTCATAATTTACACGATAAATCGACGCGCACACCAATGCCTAGTTTGAGTCATGCGATTAAACAATCACGGCAAAAAGGCGTAACTGTTTTTATCGTGCTGGTGATGCTGATTCTAGGACTGATTAGCGTATTGAGTGCGCTAAGAGTTGGTATTTTGAATGAAGCGTTTGTGGGTAATGACAGTGATGCGCAAAGAACATACGCCGCTGCTGAAGCCATGATGCGTGACGCGCTTATTGATGTTCGCGGTAAGTTTGACAATGGCGACGACTGTAACCCAGCGCCTAACACCAGTGGTTGTCGCTTGGTTACTAACCCCTACCTAGTGAATTACCGCGATAACTACAAAGATTTAGAACCGATAAGGCAAATAATTGGTACGGCTACTTGTTCACAAGGCGTGTGCGCTCCGCGTACTGGGTTAATGCCAGCGTTTTGGAACGACCAAGCGAGTTTAGATACCATGAAACCCACAGGTGCTAACTATGGGCAGTTTACCAATGTGGTGGCTAATGCTGGTAACCCTTTGTTAAGTAGAGCGAATCCAAGAGCTTGGTATTGGATTGAGCAATATGATTACGCAGAGAACTATGGCGCCGCTACCAATAATCTACCAGTGCCTAGTAACGAATTTTTATTTGCAATGCGCATTACTGTGCTTGCTGAGGGTAATAAGCCTGGTACAAGAACTGTTTTGCAAGCTTATGTTATTCCAAGACCAGCATCTGATTTACCAACTTAATTTAGCATTACTTTCAGATATTTAACTTTTAGTAAATCGTGAGAATAACCATGAAAAACGCATCCAAACTTTTACGTAAACCAGCTAAACAGCAAGCTGTTTTCAAGCTGGCGTCATTGCAGATAGCCTTACTATGCACATTCGGCTTTATCAATATGGCACATGCAGCTCCGCTCTTGTTATCACAAGCGCCAGCCAGTAATACCAACTTGCCACCAGTGCCTAATGTAATTGTATCTGCCGATGACTCTGGCAGTATGGGTGCATGCTATGACAGAGTCACTGGCCAAGAAACAAATACAAATGCCAATGCTGCAGGTATTTGCGCTGACATTAAAAAAGTATCGCCAATCAGTGGTATGGAGTCATTAAGAGCTGCGCTAGCAGTTGCATTCTCACCGGCTAATTTGCCTGATAATAAAATTAGACTGGCTTACCAGTCTATGAATGGTACTTGCAACACGATAGATAAAATAGGCTGTAATAACGGTATGCGATATTTAAGCGGTACACACCGCACAAACTTTTTGCTTTGGGCTGCTGGGCTTAGGCATAACGGCGCTACACCATCTCACACCATGATGGATAACGCGCGTATTTACATGGGTAAATCTCTCGATACCAACAGTGCATGGGCCAGCAACCCAGGTACTGCTGACCTGCCTTATTTGGGTTGTCGTAAAACGTATCACATGTTAATGACTGATGGTGGTTGGAATGGCGGCACTAGAGGCGGTGGTAATACCGACGGTACGGCAAAAACATTCCCTGAAACAGTAAACGGTGTGAGTGGCTATACGCCATTTACAAGTGTTACTAGAGCTTTTGGAGATAACTTTGGTGCGGGCACTGTGACTACTTTATCTGATATGGCGTTTAATCAATGGTCTACTGATATACAGCCAGGTTTAGAAAATATTGTACAACCTATTATTAAAGAGTCTGGAGATACCACTATTGGTGGTGTAACGATTCCGCAATTTTGGAACCCTAAAAATGACCCTGCTACATGGCAACATATCACTACTTATACCATTGGCTTTGGTGGTGCATCTAGCTGGCCAGGCGACCCAATTTTTGGTACGAATACTTATGATGGTGATTTTGCTAATTTAATTAACGGCTCTAAAGTTTGGCAAAACCCTATACCAGATGCGATTGATGATCGGTCCTATGAGCTTTGGCACATGGCACTTAATGGCCGCGGCAAGTTTGTTCCAACCAAATCACCTGGCGAGCTAGTTGCTGCTTTTAACGACATTATTAACGAAATTTTAGTTGATACATCGCAGCCATTAACTTCTATTACGGCAAGTAGCAGTGTTATTCGCGCAGGTTTGCAAGTTTTTGAGTCTGGCTATAACGCTAAAAACTGGACAGGTAAACTAATAGCATTGCCAGTAAACACCAGTAACAATACTATTTCAAGCACGCCAGACTGGAGCGCTGAAGCTTTGCTAAACGCGATACCTGCTGCGGGTATTACTAATCGTGTGGTTATTTCACACAACGGTGCGCAAGGTGTTCCATTTAGATATGCTAGCCTGCCTACGCTGTCACAAATTGCACTGAATGGTGGCGGTTTAGCGACAACAGGTACTGCGCGTGTTGATTATATTCGAGGCGATAAAAGTCAAGAGCAAACAGCTGGCACATTTAGAAAAAGAGACTCTCGTCTTGGTGATATTGTGAACTCAGATGTTTGGTACACAGGTAAACCAATAGATACTAATAATTCAGTTAGCTATACAAGTTTTAAAACTAATAACCAAAACAGAGCGCCTATGGTGTATGTAGGTGCCAATGATGGCATGTTGCATGGCTTTGACGCAGCAACTGGTGTAGAGAAATTAGCCTATGTACCTAATGGCTTAACATCACAATTGAACCCATTGACTGACCCTAACTATGTGCATCGTTATTACGTTGATGGCAGCCCATTCACAGGTGACGGCCAAGTAGGTGCTAGTTGGGGTACTTACTTAGTCGGTACTTTGGGTGCAGGTGGTAAAGGATATTTTGTATTAGATGTAACAAATCCATCTTTTTCAGAGAGCGGTGCAGCGTCATTAGTTAAAATGGATATGACTGGCACGCTAAACGCAGATATTGGTTTTATCCATGCTAAGCCTAGCTTAAATAATGGCGTTTCAACGCAGATTTCTAAGCTCAATACAACATCTAATAATTCATTTTTAGTGTTGGGTAACGGCTACAACAGTACTACTGAGCGTGCTGCTTTAATTGTGCAGGCACTAGATGGCACTACGCCAACGATTATTCCTGTTGAAACAGTAATTGGTGGTGCGAATGGTTTAGGCGCACCGTTGTTAATTGACGTGAATGGAGACACAAAAGCAGACGTTGCCTATGCAGGTGATCTTAAAGGCAGAATGTGGAAATTTAACTTAGCTAATAACACGGTTGCGTTTGGTGGCCAGCCGCTATTTACAGCAACCACGCCTACAGGCGCACCACAGCCAATTACCGCCGCACCTACATTCAACCCAAACAGCAAAGTGGGCGGCATTATGATATCGTTTGCTACAGGTACTAATTTAACGGATTTAGATCGCCTAGATAACCGTACACAAACGGTATATTCAGTATTAGATAACTCTACCTATACTGAAAACCCTACTACTCGATTAGTGACAGTAAATAATGGTAATGGCAACTTAAATCGTAGTAACTTAGTACAGCAAACAGTAACATCCACAACTGTTGGCACGCAAACACAATTCACCACCAGTGCTAACCCAGTGACATACATAGGCACTGGCAAAAAATATGGATGGATGCTAGATTTGCCATTTAAAATGCGCAATTTAGTGAATGCTAGCCGTTCAATTAACAATAGATTCATTATTGATGCTTTTGAGCCAGGTGCGGGCGGTACTTCAAGTGAGTCTTGCGACCCAGTTGGTTCAGGTAAGTATTTTGAATTTGTTTTCAACGCACTCAATGCAAATAATTTAGACTACTCTCCTTACGTAGGTGGTGCTGACGGTGTAAATGGCTTGAGTAGCGGTTCTGCTGCGCGTATTCGCGTGGTAGGCACTGGTAACGGTGGTGATGATGTAATCAAAACACTGCGTACAGGTGTGTTAACTGACTCAGGCTCTATTACATCTGATACAGCATGTAATCCTGCTACTGGTCTTAGATCAGACGGTTCAAATTGTGGAGACAATAAAGCGACTTTAATACCACGCTTTGGTGGCTGGCGCGAAATCCCTTAACGGCTAGTTGTGAAACATATAAGGTAAAAAAATGTTGATTAAATTAAGTTATAAAGCTCGCCCGCTAAAACTGGCATTGTCAAAGCAAGCAGGTTTTTCGCTGATAGAGCTCATGATTGTAGTGGCAATTATTGGTATTTTAGCGTCAATTGCAATACCGTCTTATGCCGATTATGTCAGGCGTGGTCACCGTGCATCAGCACGTACCGCGCTGATGACAGCCTCACAATGGATGGAGCGCGCTGCCACAGCTTCTGGCACTTATCCATTGGCGGCAGCTTTTCCTAGTAACTTAACTACTTACGAAGGTGGAGAAAATCGATATGTCATTGCGGTAGTTTCAGACGCTGCAACCTACACACTTACGGCTACTAAACAAACAGCTCAAGCTGCAGACCTATGTGGCAATTTAACACTCAATAACGCAGGTGTTCGAGGTGTTATTGGTGGCTCAAAAACTGTTGCAGATTGCTGGAACCGCTAGACACTGCCTTTAAAATCAACTTGTCGCCAAGCTTCATAAAGCAATATTGCGGCAGAGTTTGATAAGTTTAAACTACGGCTATCCGGTAACATGGGTAGCCGTAATCTTTTGTCTGATGCAAATTCGTTGCGAATTTCTTCAGGTAAGCCGCGGGTTTCTGGGCCGAAAATAAAGACATCATTTTCTTCAAAAGCTACTTTAGCGTAGTTTTGGCTGCCTTTTGTGGTGATTGCAAATAATCGGCTACCAACCATTGCAGTCTTAAAATCAGCCCAATTTTCATGTATTTTTAAATTGGCATACTCATGGTAATCAAGCCCAGCGCGTTTTAGTTGTTTGTCTTCTAAGCTAAAACCTAGCGGTTTAATTAAGTGTAAGCGCGCACCAGTGTTGGCGCACAGCCTGATTATATTGCCTGTGTTAGGTGGAATTTCTGGTTCAAATAATACAATATCAAACATGTTTTAAAGCCTTAATTATGCGGTAAAGTTCTGGCGATGACTGCGCATGAAACGCTTAAAGCCCCTGCTTTTTTGCAGGTTTTAGCAAGCTCGTTTAAGCTAGCACCTGTGGTCATTACGTCATCTAATAATAATACATGCTGTCCGCTTAAATCAGTATTACAAGCAAATGCATTTTTCATATTTTTGATGCGATCTTTGAGCGGCAAGCTTGCTTGCGGTGGTGAAAATTTAGTACGCTGGCAACTTGTATAATCAAGCGGATAGCCTGTGATTTTAGCCAACACTTTAGCGATTTCTAGGGATTGATTAAAGCCGCGCTCATTTAAACGTTGCGGGTGCAATGGCATGGGAATAATCAATAGCTTAGGCGAATTAAAATATCGTCTAGCCAGCAATTTCCCAAATAATTCCCCCAACTGAAGTGATGATTGATATTTAAGTTTTTGTATCATACGGTCTGCAGGAAAGCTGTAACTGAATAACGCGATTGTTGAATCAAAATCAGGGGATGATTGCAAGCAATCACCACAAACTGCGCCATTAAAACTGGGCAAAGCACACTGTGGGCAACAGCTTTGCTGATGCCAAGGCAGATCAGCTAAACAAGGTTCACATGTACCTAAATCGCTATTGGCTTTTAATGCAACACCACATAATTCGCAATCTTGCGGCAACAGAAATTGCTTAATTTTTAACCAGTTGTTAATTTGTAACGGCATTTAATTGAACAATGTATAATGTTGTTTTGATACATAAAAGTGCAACATGGCAACGCAAATAATTACCGTAGCACAGCAAATTAGTGCAGCACAACGCTTTAATCTATTTTCTATGATTGCAGTTATCATTCCTGTATTTATTCCAATCTGGATTGCACTATCAATTTTTGTTTACTGTAGCTTGAGTTGTTACCCAAGCCCAAAAGTTTGTGATTATTTAAAGCCAGCAGGCTATCGTTTTTATGGTTTGGTAGGCACGTTAGTAGCTGTGCTTAATTTTAGCGCACTATTATCTAAAATGGTGGGTGGTGGTTTAAACCTAGCCATCATCATTTGGGCTGCATCTTTTTTGATCATTGTGCCGTTTGGCTTGCGCGATTACTTACGTGCAAAACGTGACGACTGGCAAGAGTTAACAGTTGAATGCGCAGAATAAAAACTACAAAATATTTAATAAAAGTTAAGTAAAAGTTAAGTAAAAGGGAATAATAAAATGGATGATTTAGTCGTAAATGCGCAAGCTGCTGTTTCAAATATTGATATGAGCGAGCTTAAAAGTAATCTCAATAAAAAGAGTTGTGGCACAACTGACCTAGTGAATCGCTACAGTGTAGCGGATATTGTGGCGCTTTATGAGCTGCCTTTTTCAGATTTAATTTTTAAAGCACAAACTATTCATCGCGAAAATTTTGACCCAAATCACGTGCAAGTTAGCACATTGCTATCCATCAAAACAGGTGGTTGCAGTGAGGATTGTGGCTACTGCCCCCAAGCGGCGCGC
>JANNBX010000242.1:0-1577 GCA_031385945.1 Methylophilaceae bacterium
TAATTGTGCACACGCATGACTGCACAGCGATTAGAAAACGCCGCCTGGACCCAGATAAATGGCTAGATGTAGAGTGGTCACCCGAAAATAAACGCCTATATAAAACAGATTTAAAACTGGCGGTGGCTAACCAAAAAGGCATGTTAGCAAAAATTGCAGCGGTGATTTCAGAATCTAATTCAAATATTGAAAGTGTTAGTGCAGATGAGCCAGATAACAGCACTTACAGCAATGTATATTTCACCGTACAAGTGGAAGATCGCGTACATTTAGCCGATATTATGCGTAATTTACGCAAAATACCTGATGTAGTACGCATCAATCGCGTTAAAAGACAAAGTGCTGAAGAGAAGATTAATTAGATACTGAGTAGTTTTTTAGTTTTAACGCTACCCGTTTAGCACCATGCTTTTAGCGACATTGGTTCAATGCTCGCATTGCCTCAGTACACATTGGCTCGCTCACGCCATGTTCGGTAATACCATCTACCAACTTTACTAGTAGGCTGTCTTCATTTGAATTAGCTTTATCTGTGCTAGTTTTTTCAAGGCTGGCTTTTTCGGTGCTGGTCTTGTCACTTTTAGTATTTTTTTGCGTAATTTTTTCAGCTGGTTTAGGCGTAGCTACAGCAGCATTAGTGTTATGCACAGCTATTGCAGTTTCTTGTTTAAGATTTATTTGATGGCTAGCCGCTGCACTCGCGGTTGGCGTACTTTTATCACCGATTGGCTCGGTTACCGCTAATTGATTGGCGTCATTTTTTTTAGGTTGAATAGACAATATATAATCATCCACCAACTTGTTTTTAACCGCTGGCTTTTTTATATACCGATTAGGCTTGGCGATACTCACAATACGCTTAGTGGCAGGCGTTGCATCAGATAATTCAGGCTTTTCAGCCAATACAGATTTAAGCGTAAAGCCCTCTAAACCGGTAGATTTATAGCGTACAGGGTGTGCATTAAAATAAACTAATATCGCGATTGCGCCGATAAAAAACAAACTAACACCAATAGCAATAATCTTATCTACGGCTGAGTAAGTGCGTACTGTTTGCACTTTACTCAGTGCTTGATCTATCGTTTGACTAGTAGCGGCTGAAATTATTTTTGGTGATAATTGTGCAGCAGGTAGTGGCTTTTCGTCTGATACAACCACACCAAGTGGCGTATAAAAGCCATCGCCTTTGCTAAAGTAAGCATGATTTGTTGGTGCTGTAGACATTGGCTAGCTATCTGAACCTTTAATCTTTGAACCTGCATGATACTATTGAAGCATGTGTAAGTTCAAATATAGCCAAAAAATTGAATATTATTATTAAAATTTTACATCTTTACCTATAGTACTAATATTTTTAATGCAAATATGAGCTTACAAACGCCTGCCAACTTACTAACACTGCCAGACAATTTGCTGATTCCGCAAGATGATGGCGCAGCAGCACATTTGTTAGGCTTACCTTTGCCAGCAGTCGATTTACAAAGCACAGCCAGTGCGCTTGTTTCGTTGGCAACACTAAAAAACTGGGCAGTGATTTATGTTTATCCACTCACGGGTGAGCCAGGTAAACCTTTGCC
>JANNBX010000249.1:0-3180 GCA_031385945.1 Methylophilaceae bacterium
CGACGCTAAAGTGATTGGCGCAATTACGCTTCTTCTTGGTTTACTTCCGCTGTTGTTTTTTTGCAAGACATCTAAACAAGCCGCTACTCTAGGTAGCCTGCTGTTTGTATTACTCATGGTCGCAATTTTTGGCGGAATTTATCTAGTTAATTAATTTATTTGGTTAATTAAGGCTTAACTCTTCTTTTTAAAGCCGGACTCAGTACCAGCCAACAACTTTTGAATATTATTTCTGTGCCGCCAAATCAATACCACAGAAATCACTAGAATCATCAACACATAATCTTTATACGGCAATAAAAACCACGCTAAAACAGGCGCTAAAGCAGCCGCCACAATCGCGCTAAGCGATGAATACCGAGAAATCACGAACACAATCGCCCAAACAATTAAGCACCCCAACGCCAACCAAGCCGAAATTGCCAACATCACGCCCAGCGCCGTGGCGACACCTTTACCGCCTTTAAATTTGTGATAAATAGGGTACAAATGGCCAAAAAATACGGCCAAGCCAACGCTTGCCACCACCCACATCAACATATTTGATTGCAGTGCCAACCACACTGGCAACCAGCCTTTAAGCGCATCGCCCAGCAAGGTTAAAATAGCAGGCAATTTTTTACCGCTACGCGCAATATTCGTGGCGCCAATGTTGCCACTACCCACAGTGCGCGGGTCTGGCAGGCTAAATAGTTTGCTAAAAATAATGCCAAACGAGATAGAGCCGATAAGGTAAGCAGCCACTATCCACACAATCGGGATTAAAGTAACAGGGATAAAACCTAAACCATCCATAAAATTTTCCAAATTATGTCATCCTGATAAAACCGCAATCTAGTGACTTTTAAACATTGATAGTATATTACTGCAATAGCGCCTACGCCGGAATAATGAAGAAAGAATATGGACACCATTTTAGACACAATATTTATTAGCGAACTGAAAGTAAAAACCAAACTGGGCGTGCCAGCGTGGGAGCGCATGGTAGCGCAAACCGTGATTCTTGACATAGAGATTGGTTACGATTTAAGCGTAGCGGGTAAGAGCGATGCGATTGCCGACACCATCGACTATGGTGCTGTGGTTGCGCGCATTCATGACACTCTAAAAGAGCATAGCTTTCAATTGGTAGAAGCGCTGGCCGAGCACGTATGCCAATTGATTTTGAAAGAATTTGGTGCATTAAATGTAAAAATTAAGGTGGCTAAACCTGGGATATTGCCGGGGTTGAAGGCGTTAGGGATTACAATTGAAAGAACAACATAACTTTGAACTGAGTTAATACAGAAATTATGTCTGGGAAAATAACACCTCACCTTATTACACTAACTTATGACGCCGCGCTCAAATCGTTTTGGCGAAAAGAAGCATTAAAAAAGTTTCTCAGAGAATGCCATATTGCTGAGTCGCATCTATCATCATTCTCCCAAGATGAATCTAAAAGAGACTTTTTAGATAGAACATTTAGTGCACTACAAAAAAATGATAAGGGTAAAGCATTAATTTACCAATTAGCCCTTAACTTGGCAGAACAAACCAGCTTTCCTGATTTACTGAATCATGAAAATTCAGCAATTATGTTACCCCAAGCGAAACTAAGTGTATCTGAATTAAAAAAACACTTAACAAAACAAAGCGAAGAAATCAAAAATGAGCAAGAAAAAGAGGCAATTAAAATAAGGGCTCGTGAAGAAAAAATTAAAACCCAGAGAGCTCAGACAGACAAAGCAAAGCTTGAAGAGAGGCTAAAACTACTTTACTCACATATTGGTACACAGCAGGGCGGATATGATTTTCAAGATTGGGTTTTTGACTTACTAGATTTTGCAGAAATTACAAACAGACGCCCTTATGTTGCCAATGGGCGTCAAATTGATGGCTCATTAACAATTGAAGGTACAACTTATTTAATTGAGCTAAAATTTACCCAGTCACAGTCTAGTTCAACAGATATTGATTCAATAAAAGCAAAAGTTGAAAGTAAGGCTGACAACACTATGGGCATAATGTTATCAATATCAGGCTATTCGTCGGTTGCAATTTCTGAAGCTTCAGGCAAGAAAACTACATTACTACTTCTTGACGCCTCGCACGTATATCTATATCTGGTTGGAAGTATGAAATTTAGCGAAATTTTAGTTAGGATTAGAAGGCATGCTTCGCAAACAGGTGAATCTTTCTTACCAACAGACAAATTTGGGGGCTAGCTTACCCCTTGCCGCGCCTTCGGCTAGAGTGGCAGCAATAAACAATAAACAATTAGCTTATTTATTTCACTTTAAATAACAACATTAAATCACCTACCCCACAAGCCAATATCCATGAGCCTTCCAGAGCATCTATTTTAACAACATTCAACCTCTTGGATGATGCACACTATGCAACTGCTTCAAGCGCTCCCGCGCCACATGCGTATAAATCTGCGTGGTAGAAATATCTGCATGCCCTAACAACATTTGCACCACGCGTAAATCGGCTCCGTGATTGAGCAGATGCGTGGCAAAGGCATGGCGTAATACATGGGGCGACATATGTTTGGTAATGCCCGCAACTAGCGCATAACGTTTAATCAAATACCAAAACGCTTGCCGGGTCATGGCGCTTGCGCGATTAGTCACAAATAACGCATCGCAAAGGCGCTTTTGCAAAATGTCTGGGCGAGCATGGTTTAAATATTTATCTATCCAATCTGCCGCTTCTTGCCCCATTGGCACTAGCCTTGTTTTACTGCCTTTGCCCGTCACGCGCACCACACCATCTTGCGTGCTGACTTCGTTGACTTTGACCATCACCAACTCACTCACTCGTAAGCCGCTGGCATACAACAATTCCAACATCGCCCTATCGCGCAGACCAATAGAATCAAGCACATTGGGCGCATTGAGTAAATCTTCGACTTCTTGCTCGTTTAAGCTTTTGGGCAAGCTACGCGGTAATTTGGGCGATTCAATTTGCAGCGTCGGGTCGGTGCTTACTAAGTTCTCTCGCAACGCATAGCGATAAAAACGTCGCATACTGGCAATCAGCCTGCTAATGCTGCGCGGCTTGCTTTGCGGAAATTTAACCGCGAGATATTGTTGAATATCGGCTTGATTAGCTGTTAGTAAGTGGCTTTTATTGACGATTTTTTTTTGTAGCCCCAACCAAGTATTAAATTGGCTTAAATCGGCGCGGTAACTT
>JANNBX010000254.1:0-31201 GCA_031385945.1 Methylophilaceae bacterium
GTCAACTGGGTCCCAATTGACTGTGGCGGTCTTTTTGTACATCAACCCTTTTTTAAATAACTCGGTAAATAGCCATTGTTCCCATTTGTAATATTCCGGCTTGCAAGTCGCAATTTCGCGGTTCCAATCCACGCCTAAACCCAGCTGTTTAAGCTGAGTTTTCATGTGTTCTATATTTTCATACGTCCATTTTGCAGGTGCGGTGTTGTTTTTAATCGCAGCGTTTTCAGCTGGTAAACCAAACGCGTCCCAACCCATCGGTTGCATCACGTTATAGCCTTTCATTTTATGAAAGCGGCTTAGCACATCGCCAATGGTGTAGTTGCGCACATGGCCCATGTGCAAGCGGCCAGATGGGTAGGGGAACATCGACAAGCAGTAGTACTTTGGCTTGTCAGATTGTTCAGACGCAGCAAACGTTTGGTCTTGTTCCCACTGGGTTTGCGCGGTTGATTCGATTTCTTTGAATGGATATTGCTGTTGCATAATTGGGCTATAAATACGTGTGAATTTGGTTGCCAAATTATACCTTGAAGTGAGTGTTTTCCCTACTTAGGGCGCTTAGCGTGAGTGCTGTCGCTGTAAATTCCTCACTTTAGCTCGTTCGTATTAAGTTACTCACGCTACTTTAACTTGAAAGCGTTATTTGCTATAAATCGCCACGAATAAACAAACTGAAAACAACATTGCCCAAACAACTCCCCAGCGCAAAGCAGCGGATTTGTTGGGCATAGCGATGGTGAGCATCATCATACCTAAGCATATTTGCACTGCACCCATCAATTGGGCAGTAGCACCATCAGCGCTGAACAGCTGGCCTTGTTTAGTAGTGCCCGCAAAATGACCTGAGAAAATCGCCAGTAAACCTAAGCCTAGCATCACCAATGCAAATAAACTGGCGATGATAACAACGATGCGCTTTTGGCGTTTTTGTTCTTGGCGTATTATGTTCTCGGGTTTTTGCATGGGTTGATTACAAGCAGTCTGCTGTATGAGAAACTTCACAGTCAAATACGGCGCACTGCAAGCGAGTGCGCCCTACGCTTAGTGTTGTTATAAACCAAGAGCTTTGAGCTTGAGTGCTTTGTACTCTTCCTCTGTAATTAACTTATCTTTATATAGCTTATCGATTTCAGTTAACTTTTGAGTTAGAGCAGATGAGCTTGCTTCTTGCGTGCCGTCCTCTTTGCAGCTTTTTTCTTTTTTAAGCTGTTTTAAACTGATGATTCTTTGGTTAGCTGCTGTGAGTGCGTTTGAATAGTTACTACTTTTAGCAATTAAATTGAATGGAAAATAAAGAATTCCATCCATTACATCTGCGCCACTCGTGTCACTTTTATCATCATTGACCCCATTGATAATAGCCTGACATCTTGCTATTTCGTTATTCGCTTGTTCACAAGTTAACCCTTGGTCAGCAACTGGGTCTGTTTGTACGACTTTGTGGCTTGCACTACCTGCGCAACCAATTAAAAAAGTTGCTGAAAAAATAAGAGTTAATGCTATTTTCAATTTGATTTCCTTAGTATTTAAATTTGTAACTACCTGTAGTTATTCTAAAGCTCCAAAAATACTCGCTTTAATCGCATCCATTTCACCCAAACCATTCACTTTTACATGTTTCGGCGCGCCTGCAACACCGCTGTTTGCCCAGTTTGCGTAGTAATCAACTAGTGGTTTGGTTTGGCTGTGGTACACGTCTAAACGTGTCATCACTGTAGCTTCAGCGTCATCTGGGCGTTGTACTAGGTCTTCACCTGTTACGTCGTCTTTGCCGGCTACTTTTGGTGGGTTAAATTTTACGTGATAAGTACGGCCACTGGCTGGGTGGCTGCGGCGGCCGCTCATGCGTTCAATAATTGCGCTATCTGGCACGTCAATTTCTACTACGAAATCAATACCAACGCCTGCGCTTTTCATGGCTTCAGCTTGTGGAATCGTGCGTGGAAAGCCGTCAAATAAAAAGCCGTTTGCACAGTCTGCGTCTTTAATTCGCTCGCTGACTAGGCCGATAATCACCGCGTCTGGCACTAAGCCGCCGCTATCCATAAAGCTTTTGGCTTCTAAACCTAATGGCGTGCCAGCTTTTACCGCGGCGCGTAGCATGTCGCCTGTGGAAATTTGCGGAATGTTAAATTTTTCACGCAAAAATGTTGCTTGAGTGCCTTTGCCCGCGCCTGGCGCGCCTAGTAAGATGATACGCATAGTGGTTTCCCTGATGAACTTTATGATTTTTGAAATAATTTTAATGCATTATTTTACATTAAACCTAATGCCGTAGTCATTATGAGCGTTAGCTGAGAATCTAGTAATTAGAAACTGGAATTTCGCTAATGCTTAGAGTGACGGGATTGGTTAAATTTAAATATTATTGAGCAAGATAGTTGCTGATACGCACAAAATCAGCCACGCTTAAATTTTCTGCACGCAGTTGTGAGTCTATATTTAGTGCGGTGAATCCAGCGTCGTTTAGCATGTTTTTGAGCGTATTTCGTAGCGTTTTGCGGCGTTGCCCAAAAGCTGCAAGGACGACACCTGCAAAGTGCGCTTCATCTTTTGCAGGGTAGGGTAGTGTTGCATGCGGTACGCAGCGTACAAATGCAGACTCCACTTTTGGTGCTGGGTCAAACGCTTCTGGCGGCACGGTGAACAGGTATTCCATCTGTAATTTATATTGCAGCATTACGCTCAAACGCCCGTATTCACTGGTTGAGGGCGCTGCCACCATGCGCTCGACCACTTCTTTTTGCAGCATAAAATGCATGTCGGTAATCGAGCTGATATTATCTAGCAAGTGAAACAAAATAGGCGTTGAAATATTGTAAGGCAGGTTGCCAACGACGCGTATTTTCTGGTTGATTTCAGTACACAGTAACGCAAAATCAAATTTAAGCGCATCAACATTATGTATGGTGATTGTGCTGTTTGCATAAGCTGGCTTGGCGTATTCAGCTTGCATCCACGTGACAATATCGCGGTCAATCTCTACCACATGTAAATGTGGAATTTTCGCTAATAGTGGTTTAGTCATAGCGCCTAAACCTGGGCCAATTTCTACAATGGTTTGGTCTGATTTAGGCTCAATTGCTGTGACTAGGCTGTTAATTACGCCAAAATCAGTTAAAAAGTTTTGGCCAAAGCGTTTTTTTGCGAGGTGTTTCATGCTTTGTGTTTCATTTGGTAATGTTTCATATTTTATTGTTAGCCAAAGTGATGGCAAGCTCAATGGCGGCTATCATGCTGCCGATTTCAACCCCACTTTTGCCAGCTAAATCAAGTGCTGTGCCATGGTCAACTGAGGTGCGAATAATCGGCAAGCCAAGGGTGACATTGACACCACCACCAAAACTGGCGTGTTTGAGTACGGGTAAGCCTTGGTCGTGGTACATGGCAAGTACGGCATCGCACTTGGCAAGGTTATGTTTTGCAAATAGCGTGTCAGCCGGCAGTGCGCCAATTAAATTCATATTTTCAAGGCGTAATTTTGCTAATACAGGGTTAATCGTTTCGATTTCTTCACGGCCTAAATAGCCATCTTCACCTGCGTGTGGGTTTAAACCGGCCACTAAAATGCGTGGATTTTTGATGCCAAACTTGCTGATTAAATCGGCATGTAAAATACGAATAGTGGTTTCTAAACTGGTTTGCGTAATGGCGGTGGGTACGTCTTTTAAGGCTAAATGGGTAGTGGCAAGTGCAACCCGCATGTCACCCCCCACCAGCATCATCACCACTTGTTTGGTATGCGTGTATTCCGCTAAAAACTCTGTGTGACCAGTAAAGTTAATGCCTGCATCGTTAATCACACCTTTGTGCACAGGCGCTGTGACCATCGCGTCAAACGCGCTATTTGAGCAGCCATCGGCCGCGATTTTTAGCATATTGAGGACATAAGCGCTGTTAGCAGGGTTGAGTAAGCCTGCCTGCACTTTTGCGTCGGTGGGAATATGCAAGATGGAAAATGGCGCCGTTAATGTGGGTGCGTAGTCTGGCAAATTGACGGAGAAACCAAGTGATTTAGCCCGCTCAAACAGGGCAAGTTTATCTGCGATAATGACTATTTTAGCTGCCAATAAAGGCTGTTTCTGCTCAATAAATAGCGCACAAATATCAAGGCCGATGCCTGCTGGTTCTCCAGCTGTTATGGCAATTGTTGGTAAGTAGGTACTCACTTTATAGTATGCAACTGATTAAAAAAATAAACGTTAGTGCTAATGTACGCATCAATTAAGCGGCAGCCATTGCAGCGATTTTTAACACTGACTGCATGATTAAAATTTATCAACCAAGCGATACTCAATAAACGCACGATCACGCAACTCACGTAACCAATCTTGGTAGGCTTCATCTGCTTTGCGTGCTCTAATTTCTTGGCGTGCTTTAATGCGTTTAGCTTCATTGGTGACATCTTGATTACGGCGCTCTAGCACTTGAATCACATGAAAGCCAAATGGTGAACGGACTGGAGCGCTAATTTCATTTAGTTTTAAGTCGTTCATAACGGTTTCAAATTGCGGCACAGTTTCACCTGGGTTTACCCAGCCTAAATCACCACCATTTGGTGCTGAACCATCTTCTGAATTAGTGCGCGCCATTTCTACAAAGTCGGCGCCATTATCTAATCGCTCTTTAATATTACCGAGTTTACGCAAAGCTTCAGCCTCGTTGGTCACCTCGGTTAGCTTAATTAAAATATGGCGCACATGGGTTTGGTTAATCATCGTTTGCGATAGTCCACCACGTCTATCTAACACTTTTAAAATATGAAAACCATTTGGGCTACGAAATATTGGCGCTAAATTACCTTTTTGGATTGGCTTTACAGCCTCAGCAAAAATACGTGGAATCTGTTCGCTATTTTTCCAGCCTAACATACCGCCTTCAAGCGCGTTTGGCGCGTCTGAGTAGGTAAGTGAAGCTTTTTTAAAGTCACCACCGGCTGCTACTTCAGCAAAGGCTTTTTCAGCTTTTTCTTTGAGTTTTTGCAAGTCTTCTGGACTGGCGTCTTCAGGCGTTCGCACCATAATATGGGCTAGCTCGTATTCATCTAACGCGTCACCACCTGCGGCCTTAGTCGTTAGATGGTTATCTACATCGGTTTCAGTGATATTAATACGGTTTTCAACTTCACGTTCACGCAACCTTGCAATGGTGATTTCACTACGAATATCTTCGCGAAATTTACGGTAAGGAATACCATCAGCTTCGAGTGCTTTTTTAAAATCAGGCACACTTAACTTGTTTTGCTCGGCGATACGTTCAATCGTTTTATCTAGTTGTCCGTCATCCACTTTCATGCCTGTTTGAGTGGCATAGCTCAGTTGCAGCTTATCCACGATTAAACGTTCTAAAATTTGTTTTTTGAGAACCTCTTCAGGCGGTAGCTCATTTTCTTGTTTTACTAGTTGATTAAGCACGGTGCGCATGCGGTCGTCTAGCTCATTTTCAGTAATCACACTTTGATCAACTACCACAATAATACGGTCTAGTTTGCTCACTTCAGCCGCATTGATTGGTGTTAGCACGCTCATAAAAAATGTAAAAATTAAGGTAAAAAGTGGCTTGTTCATATTGTTGGTGATCAGTTTATTCATAAGGTTGAAGTTCGTTAGTGTTTCGAGTGAGACCTTTTTCGGCATAACCTGGAATGCTTCGTTTTAATAAATTAAGTGGATTTGAGCCAATAGACGCTAAACCGCCCAACTCAAGCTGGAAAAATAACGCATAGTTGGCGTCTGCCGTGGCAGTAGAAACGCGTTGTAAAACACCGCGTGCTTGCCAACAACCAGCATCATATTCCAGCCCTGCAATACCCTCAATTGGCTTACGCTCTGCGATTGAGTAGTTCCAGCGGCCAACACCATACCAGTTGGGTGCAATAGGCCATTGTGCACTTAAATTGATTTGCTCTAAACGATCTTCAAAGTAGCGATAACTCAAATTCAGCGTTTTGCCAGGCTCAGGGTTATAGCGTGTGCCAATATTCGCGCGTATTGTTTTATCGCGCGCTGTACTGTATTGCCATGCAGTATCTAGACTCCAAGTATTAGCCAAACGCGCAGTAATCGCTGCAATCACATCTGATGAATTATCGGTTCTTAGTATGGTGGCCGGCAAACCAACGCGCTGATCACTAAAATAATAACGTTGGCCGATAGTAGCCGCAAGGCGTTGCGCACCAGTAGCTTTGTCAATTAAACGGCTAGTTAAAGCTAGGCTTAATTGGTTAGCATCGTTAATTCTATCGTTACCTGTAAATTGGTTTTCGACAAATAAGCTACCTAAATTAAGATCAGACTCTGCTGAGTCAAATACTGGAAATAGCGATTGGTCGCGATAAGAAGCGTAAACATAATACATTCTAGGTTCTAATGTTTGAACATATTCACGGTTGACAATGCTCGCATCACGATCAAAAAATAGGCCAGTATCAAGGCTGAAAATTGGCACATCACGACGACCAGATTCATAATTACCACTTGAAATGCTATTGGTGTTGTTAACCGAAAATGCAGTATTTTTTAAGCTATATTGCGTGTGGTGCACACCAAACTTACTAGTAATATAACCAAATGAGCTGGTGAGCGGAAAGCTAATACTCGGGTAGGCTACAAAGCGATTACCCTTAACTGCGGTGGTGAGCTGGCTACCATCCAGTGAGTTGATGGTAATTGGATTTTTAAGATCGCGCTCAAAATTTACCCATTGCGTAAACACATCAGCAGTAACATTGCCCCAGTCTTTCTGACCATTTAGCGTAAGCTGTGGTAAGCGCTCATAAGGAAAAGACGCTTCATCTAGTGTTTGATATTTTTGCACCAAGCCATTGAATTGCCAAACTTTACCAGCGTAATTAACATCCAGTTGTTGTGGCAAGTTTACGCGGCTGGTACTAACAATACGGGTAGACAAATCGGCAAAGTATTGGTCATCTGACACATTTTCAATATTGAAGCCGGCCGACCAGTTATTGCCAAAGTTATGCCTGTGTACAAGCTTAATGTAGTGTCGTGAGTCTTTTTCTTGACGATCATCTGTCAGGTATTCCAGGTTGTCTTCGCCTGAATAGTTTTCGGTTAAATATCGATATTCGCCCTGCAATTGTACGCCACGTTTACTGAGCACGCGCGCGCCTAAAGTGGCGTCCATATTGGGTGCAATATTCCAGTAATAAGGTTGTGTAAACTCAAAACCACTGCGGCTGGTAGTACCAAAAGTAGGTGACAGTAAACCACTTTTACGCTGGCTATCAAACGAGAAGTTGAGCCACGGAGAATATAGAATAGGTACACCTTTAAACTCGATGACGGCATGTTTGGCTTCGCCTGAGCGCGTGTAGTCGTTTAGTGCAATTTCACCTGCTTTAATATACCAATCATTAGAATCCGGTGCGCAAGTGGTGTAGCGGGCATTTTTAAGGCGTTTTTTGTCTTCACCTTCAAAAAATAACATACTTGCATCGCCTCTACCCTCACTTTTGGCTTTTATGTTTTGAGTAAACGGAGTGGCATTTTGAGTTTTATCTTGTGCGTTGCCGTCTTCAATATTTCGGCTAGTTAGCGGCATGTCAGACAAGCCACTGCTTGCAGGGCTAGCCACTTTATCTACCAGTGAAAACTCAGGTGAAGTCATCGAGCCAATGCTCTCATCTAAGCGAATATTAAATTTTTTGCCGCGAATAACGCTTTGTGGTGTTTGTATGCGAGTGTGACCAGTGGCGGCAAGCTCTTCATTGACCATATCATAGTTGATCACATCACCAAAAATTTGTTGATTTTCACGTGTAATTACCGCGTTACCGGAAGCTTTTAAAGAGCGCTCTAAGTAAACCTGAAGTTGTTCGCTTTCAATCAGAATGCCGCCTGTGGCAATGTTATTAACGTCTTGCGTATATGCGGCTTGGTCATCGTTATAAGTAGTGTCAAGCGCGCGTGAAAAATAAAGCTGACTACAATGCTCAACACATGGTGGTGTTGTATCTAGGGCTAATTGATTATCAGCGTTTTGTTCTGCTTGGTTGGCGGTTGCGTTGTTAGCTGATTTAAGTTGATGATCACTGAGTTTGTCATCAAGACGCAGCTGCAAATTATGCGCTTGTGAGAGTAGCGCTTCGTAAGGGTCACCATTAAAGTCATCATCGCGCTCTGCGGCATGGCTAGCCGCTGAATACAATGCCACAAGGGCAATATAAGTAGCAATGTGGATTGGTTTAAGCATGTGAGAGCGTGTTGGTGACGTTTTTTAAGTGGTAATATCGCTGTTATTATAACGGTTAAACGTATATCAATGGCATTTTGCATGCTATTAGCCGTATAACGCCTTCAATATTCAGTCGCTAACATTTAGAAACTAACAAGCAAGATGATAAACACAGAAACCAGAGAGCAACACTTAACAGCTTGGCTTGCGAGCCTATTGACCACGCACCCGTTCGTGCGCACAGTGGCCTCGGCAGATGCGAGTTTTAGGCAATATTTCAGGCTCACTTTTGCCAGTGATTACCAAGGTCATAAAACGCTGATTGTAATGGACGCTCCGCCGCCACAAGAAGACTGTGCGCCGTTTGTTAAAGTAGCCAAGTTGCTATTAAGTGCAGGTTTAAATGTGCCCAAAGTGCTGGCGGAAGATCTAAACCAAGGTTTTTTGCTGCTCACTGATTTAGGCAACGATACCTACTTACAGCATCTCAATAACGAAACTGCGCAAATGCTTTATTTAGACGCAACCAATGCGTTAATTAACATGCAATTGGCAACTAAGCCACAAGACCTGCCACCGTATGACGAAGCTTTGCTCACGCGTGAAATGCGGCTTTTTCCTGATTGGTACATAGCTAAGCATTTAGGCTTTAGCATGAATGCAGAGCAGCAAGCTTGGCTACAGCAAACGTTTGATGCACTCAACAAAAATATCTTAGCGCAAGGTCAAGTTATCGTACATCGCGATTTTCACTCACGTAACTTAATGGTGACACGTGAACACTCACCCGGCATTTTGGATTTTCAAGATGCCGTGCATGGCGCTGTAACATACGATTTAGCATCCCTACTAAAAGACGCTTATATACAGTGGGATGAAGAGCAAGTGATTGATTTAGCTGTACGTTATTGGGAGCCTGCGAAAAAAGCAGGCTTGCCAGTGCCCAATGACTTTAGTGAGTTTTACCGAGATTTTGAATGGATGGGCGCGCAACGACACATTAAAGTGCTGGGTATTTTTGCGCGATTAAGCATACGTGACGGTAAAGATGGCTATTTAAAAGATATGCCGCTGGTCATGCATTATTTACGTAAAGTGTGTGAGCGCTATGTTGAGTTACGCCCTATGTTGCGCCTGCTTGATGCGCTTGAGGGAAAAATACCAAGACCAAAATATGTGGTATAAAAAATGAAAGCGATGATTTTAGCAGCAGGTCGTGGCGAGCGCATGCGACCACTCACAGACCACACGCCAAAGCCACTGTTAAAAGTAGGCGGTAAGCCACTGATTGTTTGGCACATAGAAAATCTAGCTAAAGCTGGGTTCAAGGAAATTGTTATCAACCATGCACATTTGGGCGCACAAATAGAGGCGACTTTAGGTAGCGGTAGTGTATGGGGCGTTAACATCGAATATAGTGCTGAAACTGTAGCACTTGAAACCGCTGGTGGCATTGCGAATGCGCTACATTTGCTCACTGAAAATGGTATGAAAGAAGAGCCATTTATCGTTGTTAACGGTGATACTTTTACCGATTTTAACTTCTCAAACTTGAGTAATATCGCTAATCTTACCCATTTACCTTTTAAGTTAGAGCGCAGCAACGAGAGTGAAACGATGCAATTAACAGCGCACTTGGTGCTGATTAACAACCCACCCCAACATCCAGCGGGCGACTTTGCTATTCAAAATGGCATGCTTAAAAACACAGGTGAACCCATGTTCACTTTTTCAGGAATAGGTCTTTATCACCCTCGTTTATTTTCCGCTATAAAACCAGGTCAGCCTGCAAAACTAGCGCCATTATTACGAGAAGCAATCAACCAAAATCGAGCAGGTGCTGAGTATTTTTCTGGTGTTTGGCATGACATTGGAACGCCTGAGCGACTGAGTGCTCTTAACATTGAATTGCTTAAATAAGATGGAAAAAATGATGTTTGACATAAATGAGTTTCAACAACGTCGTAATCAATTACTGGCAAAAATGGAAAATGGTATTGCGATTATGCCTACCGCACCCGAAGCTATTCGTAATCGTGATAGCCATTATCCATACCGCTTTGATAGCTATTTCTATTATTTAACAGGCTTTACTGAGCCTGAAAGTGTGCTGGTTTTAATGGCTGGCAAAACGCCTAAAACCATATTATTTTGCCGCGACAAAGATATTGAGCGTGAAATTTGGGATGGCTTTCGTTACGGCCCTGCCGCCGCTAAAGAAACATTTGGTTTCGATGAGTCTTATAGCATTAGTCAACTAGATGAATTGCTACCGAAATTGTTAGGTAATCAAGCCAAATTGTTTTACAGCTTAGGCGCTGACAGCCATTGGGATACGCGCGTGACAGCTTGGTTAAACGCAGTTAAAAACCTAGCGCGCACAGGTGTAGCCGCACCTGAAAGCGTGGTGGATATTCGTCAACTAGTCGATAAACAACGGTTGATTAAAACACCTTTTGAAATTGATTTAATGCGTAAAAGTGCCAATATTGCCGCTACAGCGCATAACCGTGCCATGACAGTTACCAAGCCAAATAAAAAAGAATTTGAAATTGAAGCGGAGTTTTTGCACGAGTTTTACAAAAGCGGTGCTCAAGCGCCTGCCTATACCAGCATTGTGGCAGGGGGCGCGAATGCTTGTACCTTGCACTATAACGCGAACAATTGTGTATTGAATAACGGTGATTTATTACTGATTGATGCAGGCTGCGAGTTAAATGGTTACGCGTCTGACATCACCCGTACTTTTCCTGTAAACGGCAAATTTAATCCCGCGCAAAAAGATTTATATCAACTAGTATTAAATGCGCAATTAGTGGCAATTGCAGCTGCTAAACCAGGCAACCATTGGAATGCACCACATGAAGCTGCATTGAATGTGCTGGTGCAAGGGTTTATTGATTTTAAATTATGCCAAGGGTCAGTTGAAGAGGTGCTAGAAAACGGTAGTTATCGCCAGTTTTATATGCACCGTACTGGCCATTGGCTGGGTTTAGATGTGCATGACGCAGGCGAGTATAAAGACAAACAAGGTAATTGGGCGATATTAGAAGCTGGTAATACATTAACTGTAGAGCCAGGCTGTTATGTGCGCCCAGCCGATAATGTACCAAAACACTTTTGGAATATTGGTATACGAATTGAAGATGACGTGCTGATTACTGAAGCTGGTAATGAGGTGTTAACAAAACATGCGATTAAAACGATTGCAGATATTGAGAGCCACATGCGACTAGCCAGTTAATGGTTTTAAATAGCGTTGTTGAGCTGCTTAACTACCTATAGTTTTAACTTATCCAAAGCTTTAACGAATTCAAGGGCAGACTTTTTCTGTAACTGAGTCGCGTCTTTTAGTGCCAAAACAATCAAAGCTAATGTTTCATCCTCACAATAAAAATAAGGCTCTGGAATGCTCAGTGCTTTAGCCAATCTCGCCACCATGTAAACATCGGGTAGGTGTTTTCCTCGCTCGTACTGGTTCATGCGAGCGCTTGCTGAAAACTCGTCAATGCCAGCAAGTATGCCTAGCTTCTTTTGCGATAACCCTAGTTGCTCTCTTGCCTGCCGCAATCTGATAGCTACCGTATGCAGCGCTATACTCATTTAAACGAATTTAACTGCAATATTTAACATGGCTAAGATATTCTTAGTTTTTTGCTTGACACGATACTAAGTAATACTTAGTATTTGCTAACTTGCATACTTATCAATTACTTAGGTGTGTGTTTTTAACAATAACTTCAATTAAGCAATTGTAAAGTTTAAGAAAGGTAATTCATGATTAAAGTGACTGTATTGGCGCTTACAGCAGCGCTGGGGTGCACTGCCTGCGCTACTAGCCAGCCGCTCATGCCGCAAGCCGAAAAATTTACATCTGTCGGACAGAAAAAAGCATTAGCCGTACAACATTGGGGTGTAATCGCATCCGATGTTGCTGTTCAAACAAAAAATACACTGGGTAAAAATAACTTTTTAGATCAGCGTGCTCTGTATGTTGCGCCTGGTAACTCACCTTTTGAGCAGTCTTTCAGTAATTACATGATTAGCCATTTGGTTGCGCAAGGCATACCAGTCGCTGATAGCCCAAAAGGCGCTGTTGAAGTGAAATATAATGTGCAAGTGGTGCAACATAAACCGGGTTTTAATCCAAGTGAAACGTCCTACGTACCTGGTAGTACTACTGCCGGCGTAGCTGGCTTATGGATTTTAAGAGATGCAGTATTGCACGCGTCTAGAGATGCACTGATTGCTAGCACAATTGGCGTTGCAGCTGCATACGATATTTATAAGCTAATAGACCAGCAAAAAAATGGGCATTTAACAACGCCAACTGGCACGGAGCTAGTTATTACAACGTCGATTGCTGATGGTGGCCGCTACCAAATGTTCAAAACAGATGCCTATTACATTGAGCAAGCAGAGGCAGGGTTATTTCAACCGAATGTGTTTGCAAAAAGCTGGGGAGTAGTGCAATGAAGCACATTTTAATGATTACTAGCTTCATTGGTGCAGCGATGTTGTCAGGCTGTGTTGGCTCGGCACCACAACAAGTGCCTGTTACACAAAAATATGCGCCATCAATTAGCCTGCAAAAAAATGAATTTATTCGTGCTAACTACTTGGCCGCAGATGCGCTTGATGTCTCCGCTAATCAGCAACGCGAGATTCAAAAGCAAATACCAATATTAGTTGCAACATTAGTTAACATCGATTCGCTTACCGAGTCTTCACGGATGGGTAGGATTATCTCAGAGCAATTACAGGCCAGACTATCACAGCATGGCTACTCAGTTGTAGAGCTTAAATTACGTGGTAATTTGTTCGTTAAGCAAGATCAAGGCGAGTTGCTACTCTCACGCGAAATTAAAGACATTACAACCACGCATAAAGCACAAGCCGTGGTAGTGGGTACTTATGCGGTAGCCAGTGGTTCGGTATTTATCAATCTTAAAATGGTCGGCACTGATAATATCTTGCTAGGTTCGTATGACTACTCGCTTGATTTAGACGCAGATGCTAAAGCCTTACTGGCAGAACCAAGACGCAGATAGTCAGCTAGGTACGTGTTGAAAAACGGCAGCCTTAACGAGCTGCCATTTTTTTGGCCAAATACTAGCTGTTCAATCAACTGTAAATGAAATTAAACTGAATCAATTGATATCAACCAATAAATGGCTGTATTGCTTCACAGGTCGTTACATGGTTACATAATCTCACAAAACTACGCGATTAACCCGCTTGCTCAAACCTAGCCTACACGTTAAAGTAACGTTAGTTAACTGATTGTCTCAACCTAGACGATTAAACATTTACGATAAGGAAAACTCCTCGTGTTAGAAATTATTAAACAAGCTGGCTGGCCAATTTATCCGCTGATTATCTGCTCAATCGTAGCACTTGCTATTATTGCGGAGCGTTTTTGGGCATTACGTGCAGATATAATTGCACCAGAAAGCTTATTGCCAGAAGTACAAAAAATGCTTGCTGCAGGTGGATTGTCTAAAGAAAATATCGCCAAAGTGCGTGAGCATTCTATGTTGGGTGAAGTATTTGCTGGCGCGCTGAATAACGCCAACAATTCACGTGAGGTAATTAAAGAGGCTATTGAAGAGTCTGGTCGCTCGGTTGTGCATAAGCTTGAAAAATATATCAGTATATTAGGTACTATTGCTACGGTAGCGCCTTTGTTGGGCTTGCTAGGTACGGTTATTGGTATGGTTGAGTTGTTTGGGGCGTTTACGAATACAGGCCACGATGTTGCGCAGTTTGCGCGTGGCATTTCTGTTGCGTTATACAACACTGCTGCCGGTATTGTGGTTGCCGTTCCAGCGATGATTTTTTATCGTTACTTCCGTAATAAAGTTGACGATTTAATTGTTGAAATGGAATTACAGGCGATTAAATTGGTTGAAGTGATTCATGGTCAGCGTAAATAATTACTGCTTTATTAAGGATATAACATGAATTTTCAACGTGGCAAAAAACATGAAGAGCTCGAGATGAATCTTGTGCCTTTAATAGATGTATTACTGGTTATTATTATCTTTTTGGTCATTAGCGCTACATTTGCGCGCACCAGCGAATTACAAATTAACCTGCCAACTGCAGACGCTAATGCGCCGCAAGAAAAGCCGGTAGTGGTCAATGTTGAGATAGATGCCACAGGTAAATATGTTGTCGAAAAATTAGCCTTAAGTGACACTAGTATCGCCGCACTTAGTGCCGCGCTGACAAAAGCTGTTAATAATGGCAAAGACCCTACAATTGTGATCAATGCGGATGCAAAAACAGAGCATCAAAATGTTATTAACGTGATGGAAGCGTCGCGCCAAGCAGGTTATAGCCACATTACTTTTGCAACACAAATTAAATCAAATTAGAAAAAACTAAGTATAGTTAGGTAGCTTGTATTCGCTACCAGCCATTATTAAAGCTACATTGAATAGGTCAATCCTAGTATCATTGGCTTTTGTGCTTACTTGGTTATTAGCCATCGATGTCGAAATCCTCCTCTAAAGAAATTCACAAAATCAATAACCCTAAAGCGCTTTATAAGCGCTTGTTTACTTATGCCTGGCGCTATAAATGGGTGTTTTGTATCAGTATTTTGTCGCTAATGATTTTGTCAGCAACCAATACTGGCTTTTTAGCCGCCATAAAAAAAATTACGGATGAAGGTTTCGGTGCGCAAGACGAACGTCAAGTCATTTGGTTGCCTTTGATGTTGTTTGGCTTAATGTTCGTTCGCGCAACTTGTGGCTTTGCATCGTTTTATTCCATGCGCTGGATAGCGCGTAATGTGGTGCAACATATTCGCCTAGACTGTTTTAATAAACTAATGCAATTACCAGTCAGTTACTTTGATAGTCAATCAGCTGGCGTGGTTGTGTCTAAGTTAACTTTTGACACTGAGCGTGTTTCAATTGTATCTACTCGGGTTTTTTTAGCACTTATTCGTGACACATTTACTGCGCTTGGTGTGTTTGGCTACATGCTCTATTTAGATTGGAAACTCACGCTTATTTTCTTGATGATTACGCCTGTTATGGCGCTTTTTTTAAAAAATAGAACGCCAAAAATGCGTGCGCGCGCTAAAGAAGTGCAGCAAACGATGGGTGAAATGACTAAGGTGGCTGAGGAGGCTATTTCAGGCCAGCGTATTGTTAAAATATTTGGTGCAAGTCAATTTGAATTTACCCGCTTTTCAAATCAAGTTAATAGTAATCGTAATACGGAAATGCGTTTATCGAGAATATCGGGCTTAAATAGTTTTGTGGTTGAAGTGCTTTCAGCGTTTGCACTCGGCTTGGTTATTTATTACTCGGTAGGGCACTTTACTGCGGGTGAGTTTGCAGCTTTTGTTGGCGCATTACTCATGCTTATTGCGCCAATTAAGAGCTTAACTTCAGCAAATGAAGATTTGCAGGTAGGTTTAGCTGCTGCACAAAGCACCTTTGATTTAATAGATGCACCGCCGCAACTCGATGAAGGCAAGCGAGTAATCGCCCGCGCCACGGGCGAGATTAGTTTTAAACATGCAAGCTTGCAATACGATAGCGCTAAATCGTTAGCACTCAAAAATATCAATTTAACAATCAAGCCAGGCGAAAAAGTAGCATTAGTTGGACGTTCAGGCGGCGGTAAAAGCAGCTTGATGAACGCGATTCCACGTTTTTATGAGTTGCAAAGTGGACAAATACTGCTGGATGGTTTGGATGTACAAAGTCTTACATTAGATAGTTTGCGCGCACAGTTTTCGCTAGTTAGCCAAGATGTAGTGTTATTTAATGACACAGTGTTTAACAATATTGCGTATGGCGATTTGAGAAATTCAACAGAAGCGGATGTAATTAAGGCCGCAATTGCTGCGCACGCTTGGGAGTTTATTCAAGCATTACCCAATGGCTTGCAATCAGAAATTGGTGATAGGGGCGTGCGTTTGTCAGGTGGCCAGCGCCAGCGCCTGGCAATTGCGCGAGCGATTTTGAAAAACGCACCGATTTTACTGTTAGATGAAGCCACTTCAGCGCTAGATACTGAATCAGAGCAACACGTGCAAGCAGCGCTTGATGAACTGATGCAAAATCGCACAACACTCGTGATTGCGCACCGCTTAAGCACAATTGAAAACGCAGATAGAATTTTAGTGTTAGACCATGGTGAGATTTTAGAGAGCGGCTCTCACGCTGAGTTAATCAGCTTAAATGGCCATTATGCTAAGTTGTATCATAAGCAGTTTGACGTTTAAATCGAGCTAAAATGATTTGTTGTAATCACTATTAGCTGCCATGATTAGCCAAAATATTTCTCGATGGTTACAAGCGCAGTGGCAAAAACTGAGTATTTGGACCTTGCTGCTAGCGCCTTTTAGCGCATTTTTTTGGCTAGTTACAACATTCAGAAAGCAGTTGTATTCTAAAGGCTTGTTGGCCAGTACCAAGTTGCCTGTGCCAGTTATTACTGTAGGTAATATTAGCGTTGGCGGCACTGGTAAAACACCGCTCACAATATGGCTAGCAGAGGCATTAAGCCAGCACGGCTTTAAGCCAGGTGTTATTAGTCATGGTTTTGGCGGCAATACATCATTGACCCAAGAGGTGCTACCTGAAAGCCATGCTAATCAAGTGGGTGACGAGCCTTTATTGATTAAACGTCGCTTAAATTGCCCGGTTTTTGTGGGTCAAAATCGTGTGAATGCAGGTTTAGCATTACTGAAGCAATATCCACAAACAAATATAATTATTAGTGATGATGGTTTGCAGCATTATGCATTACAACGGGATGTAGAAATTGTAGTCATAGATGCAGCACGTAACTTAGGTAACCGCTTTTTATTACCCGCAGGCCCGCTACGCGAATCTGCAGCAAGGCTAAATACAGTCAATGCTGTGGTTGTTAATGGCATGCTATCAAATCAATTATTCCAAGTTGCAACTTTTCAAATGCATCTTACGGGGCAGAGTTTGGTGAATATTCGTTCTGAAAAAATCATCTCTGCAAAAGATTTGGTCGGTCAAAAAATACATGCAATTGCGGGCATAGGCAACCCCAGCCGTTTTTTCAATTCACTAAGAGCATTAGGCCTAAGTTTTGAACAAACTGCATTTGCAGATCATCATCATTTCATAGCATCTGATTTTGCACATATTCAAGCAGATTATGTCTTGATGACCGAAAAAGACGCGGTAAAATGTAAGGAATTCACAGAAAATCATTGGTGGTATTTACCCGTCATTGCATCAGTAGATACAGGTTTGATGAAGATTGTGCTTAACAGTTGTCAGAAAGTTTAAGGAAGCAAAAATGGATATTAAATTGTTAGAAATTTTAGTCTGCCCACTGACCAAAGGCCCGCTCACTTACAATAAAGAAACCAAAGAGTTGGTGAGTAAAAGTGCGCGTTTGGCTTACCCAATACGCGATGGCATTCCCATTTTATTGGTAGATGAAGCACGCCCATTAACCGCTGAGGAATAAGTCTTGAGTTATAAAATTGTGATTCCCGCTCGTTATGCAAGTCAGCGCTTGCCTGGCAAGCCGTTAGCTGATATTGGCGGTAAGCCGATGATTGTGCGAGTGGCTGAGCAAGCTGCTAAAACAGGTGCTGAAGTGATTATAGCGACTGATTTCGTCAAAGTATTTGATGCGGCAAAGGCGCATGGTTTTAATGCTGTTATGACCCGCATTGACCATGTTTCTGGCACAGATAGAATCGCAGAAGTAGCGTTAAAAATGGGTTGGTCAGACTCAGAAATTGTTGTGAATGTGCAGGGTGATGAGCCGCTGATTGAAGCTGCTTTAATTAGTGAGGTTGCAGAAAATCTGGCTAATCACCAAGAGGCAGCGATTGCGACTGCTTGCCACGCAATTCATACAGAAGCTGACTTTTTAAACCCTAACATCGTCAAAGTGGTGTTAGATCAGGCTGGTTATGCAAATTACTTTAGCCGTGCACCTATTCCTTTCCCACGTGATGGCTTGGCCGAAAATGGCCAAATCAACGCAATGCGACATATTGGACTTTATGCGTATCGCACAGCGTTTTTAAAGGCTTATGCACACTTAACGCCAGCGCCTACTGAGCAGCTAGAGTCACTAGAGCAGCTACGTGCTTTATGGCACGGTTACAAAATTAGCGTAGCAGTTACCGATAACGCGCCAGCTAGTGGAGTAGACACACAAGCTGATTTAGACCGAGTACGTGAGATATTCGCAAACTTAGGTTAAAATAACGCTTACTTTTAATTGGTTCTCAACATGCGACAAGCTGAAGTCACCCGCAATACCCTTGAAACCCAAATTACTGCCAGCATTAACTTGGATGGCACTGGTATATCCAGCTTTCAAACTGGCCTGCCATTTCTTGATCACATGATGGATCAAATTGCCCGTCACGGCATGTTTGATCTCAATATTATCGCCAATGGTGACTTGCATATTGATGCCCATCACACGGTAGAAGATATTGGCATCACTTTAGGCCAAGCGTTTGCTAAAGCCATTGGTGACAAAAAAGGTATTACCCGCTACGGCCACGCTTATGTGCCGCTCGACGAAGCGTTAAGCCGCGTGGTGCTCGATATTTCCGGTCGCCCTGGCTTAGAGTTTAGCTGTGAGTTCACACGTGGCCGCATTGGTGACTTTGATGTAGATTTGTTCCACGAATTTTTTCAGGGATTTATCAATCACGCCAATGTAACCTTGCATATTGATAACCTCAAAGGCAATAACGCCCATCACCAAGCTGAAACAATTTTTAAAGCGTTTGGCAGGGCGTTACGCATGGCTGTTAGTTTTGATGAGCGTATGACTGGCATTATGCCATCAACTAAAGGCAGCCTTTAGCGCTAAGTAAATGATGGCTACTATTGCAGTTGTTGACTACGGCATGGGCAATTTAAAGTCGGTGTCAAAAGCGCTCATGCATGTTGCGCCAAATCACAATGTGATTGTGACAGACGATGCAAAAATTATACAAGCCGCTGACCGCGTGGTGTTTCCGGGTCAAGGTGCGATGCCAGATTGTATGCGCGAATTAGATGCAAGAAATTTGCGAAACGTGGTGATAGAGTCTGCTAAATCTAAGCCATTTTTAGGTATTTGCATCGGCTTGCAAATGCTATTTGAGCATAGTGAAGAGGGCGACACAGCGGGCTTGGGCTTGCTGAAAGGGCAAGTAAAACGCTTTGCTAATCCATTAGTGGATAATGACGGCGAAAAGCTGAAAGTACCGCATATGGGCTGGAATATTGTTACTCAAAGCAAGCAGCATACGTTGTGGTCAGGTATCGCAAATGCTACGCGTTTTTACCATGTACATAGTTATTACGCAGCACCAGATGACACTGCATTAGAAACCGCTTACAGCGAATATCCAGCACGCTTTACGACCGCAGTCGGTGTTGATAATATTTTTGCGGTACAGTTTCATGCGGAAAAAAGCGCAGATGCAGGCTTGCAAATATTGCGCAACTTTGTTGATTGGCAGCCTTAGCTGGGTTGATTGGTAGCCATCACTTGAAAGCCCGTCACTAAAAATATTGTAACTAACTACTAAAAACTCATTCTTCTAATTTTTTTAAAATATCATGTTAATTATTCCTGCAATTGATCTCAAAGATGGCCACTGTGTTCGCCTTAAACAAGGCCTTATGGAAGAATCCACCGTGTTTTCTGAAGACCCGGGTGCCATGGCGCGCCACTGGGTTGATTTGGGCGGCAAACGCCTACACTTGGTCGATTTAAACGGCGCATTTGCAGGTAAGCCTGTGAACGAAGCTGCAATTAAAGCGATTGTTAGCGCAGTAGGCGGTGATATTCCGATTCAACTGGGCGGTGGTATTCGCGACTTAGACACGATAGAGCGATATCTTGATAGCGGAATTAGCTATGTGATTATTGGAACCGCCGCTGTTAAAACGCCAGGTTTCTTGCATGACGCTTGTAACGCATTCCCAGGCCATATCATGGTGGGGCTAGATGCTAAAGATGGCAAAGTAGCCATTGATGGCTGGAGCAAATTAACAGGCCATGATGTCATTGATTTGGCGAAAAAATTTGAAGATTACGGTGTTGAGAGCGTGATTTATACTGATATCGGCCGCGACGGCATGCTCACTGGCGTCAACATTGAAGCCACTGTTGCTTTGGCGCAAGCACTAACAATTCCAGTGATTGCTAGTGGTGGTGTGACAAATTTAGACGATGTGCGCAAACTTTGCGCGGTAGCCAAAGAGGGCATTATCGGCACCATCACAGGCCGCGCTATTTACGAAGGCTCACTAGATTTTGCCGCTGCGCAAAAACTGGCCGATGAGTTAAGCGCTTAATGGAAACTATTTAAATGGGCTTGGCTAAACGTATTATACCTTGCCTAGACGTGACCAATGGTCGCGTGGTTAAAGGCGTTAATTTTCTAGAGTTACGCGATGCAGGTGACCCTGTGGAAATCGCTAAACGTTACGACGAACAAGGCGCTGATGAGCTAACATTTTTAGATATTACTGCCAGCTCTGATAATCGAGGTCTGATTTTAGGCATTATTGAGCAGGTTGCCAGCCAAGTATTTATCCCGCTGACAGTGGGTGGTGGTGTGCGCGAAGTCGATGATGTGCGCCGTTTGCTAAATGCAGGTGCAGATAAAGTCAGCATTAACACAACTGCAGTATTAAACCCCAATATAGTGCGTGATGCCGCCAGCCGTTTTGGCTCGCAATGTATCGTTGTCGCCATTGACGCAAAAAAGGTAGATAATCAACCGTATGAGTGGGAAGTATTCACACACGGTGGCCGCAAAGGTACAGGTTTAGACGCTATAAAGTGGGCTGAATACATGGTGAGCTTAGGTGCTGGTGAGTTGTTAGTAACCAGCATGGACCGTGATGGCACAAAAATTGGCTTCAATAATCCGCTCAACAGTGCGATTTCAAACGCTGTAGAAGTGCCAATTATCGCCTCAGGTGGCGTGGGTAATTTACAACATTTGGTTGATGGTGTGTTGGTAGGCAAGGCAGACGCAGTGCTAGCTGCAAGCATATTTCACTATGGTGAATACACGGTACAACAGGCAAAAACCTATATGAAACAACACGGCATTGAAGTAAGGCTATGAGCAGGCCAATGGTATGAGTTGGTTGGACGAAATTAACTGGGATGCAAATGGTTTAGTGCCAGTCATCGCGCAAGAGTTTGGCGCTAACAAAGTCTTGATGTTTGCATGGATGAACCGTGAAGCTTTGCAGTTAACGAATGAAACAAAAAAGGCCACTTATTGGTCGAGAAGCCGCAATAAATTGTGGTGCAAAGGTGAAGAGTCAGGTCACACACAAATTGTGCATGAAATACGCCTAGATTGTGATGAAGACGTTATTTTGATTATCGTTGAGCAAATTGGCGGCATGGCTTGTCATACTGGCCGACACAATTGTTTTTTCAAAAAACTAGACGATGGCAATTGGCTAATTGACCAGCCAGTTCTTAGAGACCCTAGCAGTATCTACAAAGATAGCCATAAACATGAGTGATGTGTTAAACCGATTAAGCGAATTATTAGAAGAGCGCAAGAGTGCTGACCCAACTTCGTCCTATGTGGCTAAGTTATACGCTAAAGGTATGGATTCTATACTGAAGAAAATTGGTGAAGAAGCTACTGAAACAGTGATTGCGGCTAAGGGTGGCGATAAACAAGAAATCATCTATGAAACAGCTGATTTATGGTTTCACACCTTGATTATGCTCGCAAAAGCTGACTTAAAACCACAAGATGTATTAGATGAATTAGCGCGCCGCGAGGGTTTGTCTGGCTTGGCTGAGAAAGCATCGAGAACCGAATAATGGTTGATTTAAATACAACAGACGACTGTATATTTTGCAAAATTGTTGCAGGTAGTATTCCAGCCAAAAAAATCTATGAAGATGATGATGTCATTGTGTTTAATGATATCAAGCCAAATGCAAAAGTGCACTTTTTGATTGTTCCTAAGCTGCATCTTGCAACCCTAGCTGATTGCAATGAAACCCATCAGGCACTCTTGGGAAAGATGCTGTTATTAGGCTCAAAATTAGCCAAAGGGCAGGGCCTTACAGGCTTTAAAACGCTCATCAATAATGGCCGAGATGGTGGGCAAGAGGTTTTTCATTTGCATGCGCATGTTTTTGGCGGTGGTGCTGTTTAAACAGCGAACACTTTGATTAAAATTTTAGGAGAATAAAATGGGTTCATTTAGTATTTGGCATTGGATTGTGGTGTTGGTCATTGTAGTGTTAATTTTTGGCACTAAAAAATTACGCAATATGGGCAGCGATGTTGGTGGTGCGGTCAAAAACTTTAAAGACGCTATGAAAGAAGAAACTGCTACTGGCAAAATTACCGATGATGCCAAAGGCGAAACGATTGAAGCTGAAGTGACCGAAAAAACAAAAAACTATTAACTTTAATAGACAAAATGTTTATCGAACTAAAAACCATGTGTTTTGATCAGCGAGCTTAGAGTCAATCATGTTTGATGTGTCTTTTTCTGAGTTAATGGTAGTTGCCATTGTGGCGCTATTAGTCATAGGGCCTGAAAAGCTGCCAAAAGTAGCCCGCATGTTGGGCCACATAACTGGTCGAGTACAGCGCTATGTGGCTAATGTAAAAGAAGATATTAACCGAGAAATGCAGTTTGAAGATTTACAAAAGCTGCAACAAGAAATTAAGCAAGGTGTTGAGTACTCGCAAAATTCAATATTGAATCACACGCAAGTATTTGAAAATACATTTAAAGGAACGGCAGAGAGTACAGTCATCTTTGAGCCATCAATTGAGTTGGATACACGCTCAGATACAGGTAAATCTGTAGAGTCCGCTGAGCTTATAAAGCCAGTAGAATTAGAAACACCGTTTGAAACCAAAAAGCCATTTGAAACCAAAAAGCAATCGGAACCCAAAAAACTAGTCAAACGACCACGTAAACCACTTGTCACAAGTGTCAGTACGGTCGAAAACGTTGATACTGCCGCCGCATTACCTAGCCAAGCTAGTGCTGTAACAAATACTCAATCACCTACCAACGACTAGTCAGCGCACTTGGACACTTCAGAGACATTTATCAGCCATTTAATTGAGCTACGCAATCGTCTGCTTAGGATTGTGCTGGGTTTTGCTCTCGTATTTATTGCGCTATTCCCGTTCGCGAATCGGCTATACAGCTTGTTAGCCAAGCCTCTGCTAATAAATTTGCCCGCAGGTGGTCAGATGATTGCAACAGGTGTTACTACACCATTCTTTGTACCCATGAAAGTGGCGATGTTAGTAGCTTTTTTGATTTCATTGCCTTTTACTTTATATCAGGTATGGGCATTTGTTGCGCCAGGACTTTACGCACATGAAAAAAAATGGATAGCACCACTAGTTTTTGCCAGTACCGCTTTGTTTGCAACGGGTATGGCCTTTGCGTATTTTGCTGTATTTCCTGTGGTGTTTGGTTTTCTGGCCAATACCGCCCCCGAGGGTGTTGCAGTGATGACCGACATTGGCAGTTATCTAGACTTTATCATCACTTTGTTTATGGCTTTTGGCTTGGCGTTTGAAGTGCCGATTGCGGTGATTGTGATTGTACGGTTTGGCTTAGTTAGCCTTGAGCAATTGCGTGACGCACGTGGCTATGTAGTAGTTGGTGCGTTTGTGATTGGCGCAATATTTACGCCACCCGATATTATTTCTCAGTTTATGTTGGCAGTTCCGCTGTGGATTTTATATGAAGTTGGTATCTTGGTCGCCAGTGTAACTACGGCAAAAAAAACTTAGCTATAAAAAGCTTAGCTAAAAAATGCTGATGATTTAAGTATTGTTTGTAAAGTGTAGCACGCGTATATAAAGCTAAAAAAACAGAGCTGAAGCCAAACTAAAGTGCTAAATCTAAATAAAGCAATTAAAGCGTAGCGCGTAATTTTAGGTCTGAGGGTAAAAGCTAGACTCGCTGATTATCATTCATACATTCATAATGTAATACATCATTATTCAACTTCAGCCACACGTTCAATTTTAGGCCGCTTACCAACCGTAACTTTTATAAAATAAGACTTTTGATTGCGGGTTAATTTTAAAATGGTTTGCTCGTTTGGTTTTAAGTCGGCAATGATATTGAGCATGCCCGCGCTGTCCTCAACTACATGACCGTCAATTTCTAACAGAATATCACCTGCGCGAATACCTGCTTTATCGGCTGGGCTGCCTTTTAAAATGCCCGCAATTAACGAGCCTCTAGCCTCTTCTAGCTTGAAAGACTCGGCTAGTTCTGGCGTAATATCTTGCGCTTCAATACCTATCCAGCCGCGCGTTACGCTACCGTTTAAAATAATTTGTTCAAGTACTTGTTTGGCTAATTTAGTCGGTATAGCGAAACCAATACCCATCGAACCACCGCTACGAGAGTAAATTGCACTATTAATACCTAGTAAATTACCGTTGGTATCAATGAGTGCGCCACCAGAGTTGCCTGGGTTGATTGAAGCATCTGTCTGAATAAAGTTTTCAAACGTGTTGATCCCCAAATGATTACGGCCTAGCGCACTAATAATACCTTGCGTTACTGTTTGACCTACGCCAAAGGGGTTGCCAATGGCTAGCACTACATCACCCACATTTGAGGCATCATCTGCCGCAAATGTTATAGATGGTAGTTTTTCTGCATCGATTTTAAGCACGGCTAAATCTGTTTCTGGATCAGTCCCAACAATTTTCGCACTCATGGTACGACCATCACCTAAAGCCACTTTTATTTCATCCGCTGCGTTAATCACGTGCTCATTGGTTAAAATAAAGCCCTGTTCATTTACAATGACCCCAGAACCTAAGCTTGCTTCAGGCTTTTCTTGTGCATCTTGTTGATCACCAAAAAAATGTTTGAATAATGGATCGTCCATAAACTGTTGGTGTGGGTTAATAGCTTTTTTACTGGTAAAAATATTCACCACGCTTGGCATGGCTTTTTTAACCGCTAAGCTAAATGAATTTTGAGTGGTTGCTTTGATAGGGCTTGTGTTGCCAACTTGTGTAATAGTGAGCGGTGGTTTGCTGGCACGTAAAAAACCAAGCAAATTAGGATTGATTATTTGAACGGCAAATAAAATTGCAAGACTAGCCGTGACTGTTTGAGCGAAGATTAGCCAAAGATTACGCATACCGTAAATGTAATAACACCTATGTGAGATAACAACGATGAATAGACAACAATTACTTGATTATACAGCACAACTTTTGCAAGTTGAATCCTTTAAAGATTATTGCCCTAATGGTTTGCAGGTGCAAGGACGCGCGGATATCAAAAAGATAGTCACTGGCGTTACAGCCAGCATGGCACTATTAAAAGCCGCGCAGTCGGTAAACGCAGATGCAATTTTAGTGCATCATGGTTATTTTTGGCGAAACGAGAATCCATGTTTAGTCGGTATTAAACAGCAACGCTTAAAGTTTTTGCTTGAAAATGATCTTAACTTAATCGCTTATCATTTGCCCCTAGATGCTCACGCTGAGCTTGGCAACAACATTCAGCTTGCGCACCAGCTTGGTATTACCCTGGAAACCTGGTCTGGTAGCCCTGCAATGATTGCCTGTGGCACATTATCCAAGCCCATGTTACTGAGTGATTTTTGTGCACATATCACATTTAAGTTAAATCGGGCGCCATTGCTGCTGGGCGATACTAAAAAAATAGCTAAACGTATTGCTTGGTGTACAGGTGCAGCACAGAACTATTTTGAAGATGCCATTGCCTTAGGAGTTGACGTATTTATCAGTGGTGAAGTATCCGAGCAGACTTATCATTTAGCGCAAGAATCAGGCGTTGCTTACATAGCGTGTGGTCACCATGCAACTGAGCGTTATGGTATTCAGGCTTTAGGTGAACATTTGGCGAAAAAATTTGCCCTAGCGCATACATTTATTGATATTGATAATCCTGTTTAACCTATTCAAAATACAGATAAGGCTTTAAATATAAGCACAAAAGTTGTAAAATGCTAAGTGAATTTAGTATACGGCAATATTTCAATTTTAAAATCCGCAAGCGGTCTAGCAACTTAAAAGGTATCAGCATGACAGAACTCTCTTTTAGCCCAAAAGGCACGGAAGATAATCCATCTAGTGACGACATTAACTTCAATAAACGCAAATTTTTAATCGCAGCAAGCGCTGGTGTAGGTGCCGTTGCTGCTGGTTCGGTAGCCTTGCCACTTGTATCGAGCATGTTGCCCAGTGAGCGTGCAAAAGCAGCAGGTGCGCCGGTTGAGGTGGATGTCAGCAAAATTGCAGAAGGTGAAATGATTACCACCGAATGGCGTGGCATGCCTGTTTGGATTTTGCACCGCACTGATGCAATGACAAACGCGCTTGCAAAAAATGACGCAAACTTAACCGACCCTATGATGAGTGTTGACTCTCAACAACCTACATATTGCAAAAACGACACTCGTTCTCTCAAGAAAAATATGGCGGTTATCGTGGGTAAATGTACACATTTGGGCTGCACGCCCAATAGTAAACTAACAGCAGGTGGCGATATGGGTTCCGAATGGACAGGCGGTTTTTTCTGCCCATGTCATGGTTCAAAATTTGATTTGGCAGGCCGAGTATTTAAAGGGTCTCCAGCACCAATTAACTTGGTTATTCCGCCACACAGATATTTGGCAGATGGCACCCTGCTCATTGGCGAAGATACGGTAAAGGCTTAATATATGTTAAATAATATTAAACAAGCGTTAGTGAATGTAAGGGCGGGCGCAGTCATTGATTGGGTGGATGACCGCTTTCCGCTAACCAGCAATGTAAAAGCGCATTTAACTGAGTACTATGCACCCAAAAACTTTAACTTTTGGTATTTCTTCGGTGCGCTAGCTATTCTCGTATTGGTCTTGCAAATAGTTACAGGCATATTTTTAACGATGTACTACAAGCCAGATGCAGCGCTTGCGTTTGCATCAGTTGAATACATTATGCGTGATGTTTCTTGGGGCTGGTTAATCCGCTACATGCATTCTACTGGCGCATCCATGTTTTTTGTGGTTGTCTATATGCACATGTTCCGTGGTCTTATGTATGGGTCGTATCGTAATCCGCGCGAGTTAATTTGGTTGTTTGGCGTAGGTATTTTCTTGGTGTTGATGGGTGAAGCATTCTTCGGGTATTTGCTACCATGGGGTCAAATGTCATTTTGGGGTGCGCAAGTGATAGTTAATTTATTTGCAACCATTCCATTTATCGGCCCTGATGTGGCTGAATGGCTACGCGGTGACTTTTTAGTGTCTGACGCTACGCTTAACCGCTTCTTCGCTTTTCATGTTATTGCATTGCCACTTGTACTATTAGGCTTGGTAACTGCGCACATTATTGCTTTACATGAAGTTGGTTCAAATAATCCAGATGGTGTTGAAATCAAAGAAACTAAAGACAAAGCAACGGGCATTCCGCTAGATGGTATTCCGTTTCATCCTTATTACACTGTTAAAGACATCATGGGCGCTACAGTGTTTTTAAGCGTATTTTCTGCGATTGTATTTTTTGCGCCTGAGATGGGTGGTTACTTCTTAGAGGCTAACAACTTCATCCCAGCAAATCCGCTCGTAACTCCTGAGCATATTGCACCAGTATGGTATTTCACCCCATATTACTCTGTACTACGCGCCATACCACCTTTCCCTGGTATTGAATTTTTAGGTATTCCCCCATCGCAGTTTCCAGGTGTTGCGGGTATGGGTTTGGCAGTTATGATATTTGCGCTACTACCATGGCTAGACCGTAGTCCTGTAAAATCAATTCGCTACAAAGGCCCAATTTACAAGCGTTGGCTAGCAGCATTTGTGGTGAGTTTCATTGTGCTGGGTTATTTAGGTACCGCACCATCAACAATCTGGGGTCAATTTGGTGCTTGGATGGGTGGTGCAGATGTTGCTACAGTCGTTGCACGTTTCTTCTCTGTGGTTTATTTTGCATTTTTTATCTTAATGCCTTGGTATTCTAAAATTGATAAAACTAAACCAGTGCCAACAAGGGTGACGTATGAAGCACATTAAATCATTATTCTTAGCCATATTCTTAGCGCCTGGCTTACTATTGGCGGCTGAACATGCGCCACTAGACAAAGCGCCAATTGATTCCACTAATAAAGCGTCTTTGCAGCGCGGTGCCAAAACGTTCGTTAATTACTGCTTAAACTGCCACAGTGCTAACTATATGCGTTATAACCGTTTGCGCGATATTGGTATATCTGAAGCAGTTATTAAACAAAATTTGCTCTACACGGCTGATAAAGTCGGTGAAACCATGCAAGTGGCTATGGTAAAAAGTGATGCTAAGGAGTGGTTTGGAGTGGCGCCACCTGATTTAAGCGTTGAAGTTCGTGCCAGAGGCGCAGATTGGATCTACACATACCTTCGCAGCTTTCATCGCGATGACAAGCGACCAACAGGCTGGAACAATGTGACTTATCCAAACGTGGCAATGCCGCATGTGTTATGGGAGCTTCAAGGTGACCAGGCTTTGACTATTACCAAAGAAGGTGAGCATGAAGTTAAGTCTTTATCGCTAGTTAAGCCAGGCACAATGACCCCAGCTGAGTACGATGGAATGATTGCTGATTTAGTCAATTATATGGCTTATATGTCAGAACCTGCTAAAAACAAACGTATGGGTTTAGGTATTTTGGTATTGTTGTTTCTAGGTGTAATGTTTGTGATTACGTATTATTTGAAAAAAGAATACTGGAAAGACATTCACTAAGAATAAAAGCTACACCACTAGTTATTTGAATAAAAATAGAAGTAAATTGGGAAGAAATAGGTAAATAATTATGATGATTTTGTATTCAGGTACGGTAGATCCGTACAGCCACCGCTGCCGTATTGTCTTGTATGAAAAAGGCATGGATTTCCAAGTCAATGATGTGGATTTAACAAACAAGCCAGAAGATTTGGCAATAATTAACCCATACAACACAGTTCCAGTGCTTGTTGAGCGCGATTTAGTCCTTGAGCAAGCCAACATCATTAACGAGTATATTGATGAGCGCTTCCCACATCCACAACTGATGCCTGCAGACCCTGTCATGCGTGGACGCGCACGTTTGTTTTTGCATAACTTTGAAAAAGAGCTGTTTGATCATATTCCAGCTATTGAGTCGCAAGATGAGGCGGTAGCTAATAAAGCACGCCATACTGTACGCGATAACTTAACTATGTTGATTCCAATCTTAACGCGTCAGCAATACTTAATGGGCGACGACTTTTCAATGTTAGATGTGTCCATAGCACCACTTTTGTGGCGCTTAGGTCATTATGGTATTGAATTGCCAAATCAAGCAGCCCCACTACTCAAGTATGCAGAGCGTTTATTCTCACGCCCTGCATTCATTGAGGCGATGACCCCGTCAGAAAAAGCTATGCGCAAATAGGTTAAATTGTCTTAACAAGATGGTGTTTCAGTGAGCTTTTTATCAGCATAATGACAATGTTTTGCTAAATAAATCATAAGCTATGCTTGTTTCGACGTTTGAATTTGTTATTGGAGTTATTTGATGTCAGATTTAACCTCAACTAAGCCTTATATGGTTCGTGCAATGCACGAATGGTGCTGCGATAACGGCCTAACGCCGCATTTGCTAGTTAAAGTAAATGCGGCAACTCGCGTGCCCTTGGCTTTTGTTAAAAACGGTGAGATCGTATTAAACTTGAATTACGCGGCTACAAAAGACTTGCAAATGACTAATGAAGCTATTACGTTTTCTGCAAGATTTGGTGGTGTTTCGCAAAATCTTTATGTGCCAATTAGTGCAGTAGCAGGTTTGTTTGCACGAGAAAACGGACAAGGGATGATGTTTGAAGCTGACCTCCATTCTAGCTTGCCAGATATTGAGCAGTCTAAAAATATTGAGTCGCAAGCAGCGGAGCCACCTAAGAAAAAGCCAACTCTAACTATTGTTAAATAATCTTTATTTTTTAACGCGATACGAAAGCCCGTTAAAACAATTAAATCGCTAAGCAGTCAATAATGATGCGTAATAAAAATTATTACTAATTAAGCTAAAATCTTATAGCCAAAAACTAAAATATCAGTATAATCACGCTTTCTTGAAAACGCCGGGTTAGCTCAGTTGGTAGAGCAGCGCACTTGTAATGCGAAGGTCATCAGTTCGATTCCGATACCCGGCACCAGTTTATGTTAGTTGCTTGTAATAACGATTAACTTAAATTGCTTAACATGTTTTCTTGTCGTTTTTCGTAATCCCTATCTGTATTTTGTATTTTTATTAAATTAGGCTTCATTAATTAGCATTAATTTGACACAAACATAAAACATCAGCATAATCGCGGGTTCGGTTAGGAGGGGTGGCCGAGTGGTTAAAGGCGACGGACTGTAAATCCGTTCTCTCAGAGTACGAAGGTTCGAATCCTTCCCCCTCCACCAAATAAATGTAGCATTTAAGAAAAATGTAATGCTGAAGTAATGCGAACCGCAACGCGGGTGTAGCTCAGTTGGTAGAGTTTCAGTTTTCCAAACTGAATGTCGCGAGTTCGAGCCTCGTCGCCCGCTCCAACATTGCATTAGGTTTTATAAGAAACATATAGTGGTTTGAATGTTTTTGTTTTTTGAGCCCATGTGGCTCAGTGGTAGAGCACTCCCTTGGTAAGGGAGAGGTCGCGGGTCCGATTCCCGCCATGGGCACCATGTTTGGCTTGTATGTTAAGCGTGATGTTTTAATAAAAATGTTCTGTCCAGTTTAGTGGTGCGCGGTATGTTTATCGCGATAGTGTTATCGCGATATGGTTTATAAGTGCAGTAATACGCTCGGCGCAGTAATGGTTTTAACAAAAAATATTAAAGGAATTAAAAATGGCAAAAGGTAAATTCGAACGGACCAAACCACACGTCAACGTCGGCACGATTGGCCACGTGGATCATGGTAAGACCACACTAACAGCAGCGATCACCACAATTTTATCTAAAAAATTCGGTGGCGAAGCCAAAGCA
>JANNBX010000265.1:0-3475 GCA_031385945.1 Methylophilaceae bacterium
AAGCGACAAGATGGATAAAACTGTTACGGTTTTAGTTGAGCGTAAAGTGAAGCATCCTTTAATTGGTAAAGTTATTCGCCAATCTAAAAAGTTCCACGCGCACGATGAAGCAAATACTTACAAAGAAGGTGACATTGTTACCATCGCTGAAAGTCGTCCTTTATCTAAAACTAAAGCTTGGGTAGTTACTAAAAAAGTATAAGTTTAGCTAAAGAAATTATTAGTTAGATAAGTATTTCAAGTTTGTAGTTTTAATAGCAGTAAAACGCAATTATCAATTGCGTAAGTAGTCCGAGCAGTTTATAATGCTTGGCTTTTCGGCACTCTTGTTTCGGTTTAGGCAGAAACAAATTAAGCAAGTGCCCCAATACTGACCGTAAGTAGTTAACGCCGTGGTGTTATGTTGTTCACGGCTGGTGTTGGATTTAAACGGATTAAGTTGGAGATTATTCTCATGATTCAAATGCAATCTCGGCTAGAAGTAGCTGACAATACTGGTGCACGTTCTGTAATGTGCATCAAGGTATTGGGTGGTTCAAAGCGTCGTTATGCGAGTATCGGTGATGTGATTAAAGTTACTATCAAAGATGCAGCGCCTCGTGGTCGCGTCAAAAAAGGCGAAGTTTACAGCGCGGTAGTTGTTCGCACTGCTAAAGGTGTTCGTCGTCCTGATGGTTCTCTAGTAAAGTTTGATGGCAATGCTGCGGTATTGTTAAATAACAAATTGGAGCCAATTGGTACGCGTATTTTTGGCCCAGTGACACGTGAATTACGTACTGAAAAATTCATGAAAATCGTTTCTTTAGCGCCTGAAGTATTGTAGGGATATCACCATGAGCAAAATTCATAAAGGCGATACAGTTATCGTCAATACAGGTAAAGACAGCGGCAAGCGCGGCAAGGTAATCAATGTATTGCCATCAGGTCATGTGCTTGTTGAAGGTCTTAACTTGGTTAAGAAGCATACTAAACCTAACCCAATGCGTAATACAGAGGGTGGCATTATCGAAAAAGAAATGCCGCTAGATATCTCTAATGTTGCGTTATTTAACCAAGCGACACAAAAAGCTGATCGCGTTGCTTACAAGACTTTAGATGATGGTCGCAAAATTCGCGTATTCAAATCTAACGGCGAAGCTGTAAACGCATAAGGGCTAAAGAGAATATTATGGCTAGATTAAAACAATATTATAAAGATGAAGTGGTTAAAGCGTTAATGACGCAATTTGGCTACACATCTGTTATGCAAGTGCCTCGCATTGATAAAATCACACTTAATATGGGTGTTGGCGAAGCGGTTGCAGACAAAAAAGTTATGGAAAACGCAGTTGGTGATATGGAAAAAATTGCTGGTCAAAAAGCAATTGTAACTAAAGCCAAGAAATCTGTTGCTGCCTTTAAAATTCGGGATGACTATCCTGTTGGCTGTAAAGTGACTTTACGCCGTGAGCGCATGTATGAATTTTTAGATCGCTTAGTTACAGTGGCTATGCCGCGTATCCGTGACTTCCGCGGTATTTCTGCTAAGTCATTTGATGGTCGTGGTAACTACAACATGGGCGTTAAAGAGCAAATCATATTCCCTGAAATTGAATATGACAAAATTGATGCACTACGCGGTATGAACATTACCATTACTACAACAGCTAAAACAGATGAAGAGGCAAAAGCGTTGTTAACAGCGTTTAGCTTCCCATTCAGAGGTTAAGACATGGCTAAAACTTGTATGATTGAACGCGAAGTTAAACGTCGCGAAACTGTTGCAAAATTCGCCGTTAAACGAGCAGCTTTAGAAGCAACAGCTACAGATTTAACATTAAGTAATGAAGAGCGTTTCGCAGCGCGCCAAAAATTGCAGGCTTTGCCACGCAATTCAAGCCCAGTGCGTTTACGAAATCGTTGCGCATTAACAGGCCGTCCACGTGGCGTTTTCAGTAAGTTTGGTATTGGTCGTAGCAAATTGCGCGATTTAATGATGCGTGGCGAAGTGCCAGGCGTTACCAAAGCTAGCTGGTAATTGGGGAGTAGATAAATATGAGTATGAGTGATCCAATTGCCGATATGCTAACGCGCATCCGCAATGCACAAATGGTAAATAAACTGAATGTTTCAATGCCAGCATCAAAAGTTAAAGGCGCTATTGCTAGCGTTTTAAAAGATGAAGGTTATATCGATGATTTTGCTGTTTTAGCAAATGATGGTAAGCCGCTATTGAGTATTAGTTTGAAATATTATGCAGGTCGTCCAGTTATTGAGAAGATTGACCGTGTAAGCCGTCCAGGTTTGCGCGTGTACAAGCACTCAGACGCGATTCCTGTTGTAATGAATGGCCTGGGTGTGACCATTGTGTCTACATCTAAGGGTGTAATGACAGATCGTAAAGCACGTGCGGCCGGTATCGGTGGCGAAGTGTTGTGCGTAGTAGCTTAAGGAGCCGTTATGTCTAGAGTTGCTAAAAACCCAGTAGCTATTCCTGCAAAAGTCGAAGTAATGCTTTCTGCAAATAATATTGAAGTGTCAGGCCCATTGGGCAAATTAAATCAAGCCTTAAAAGGTGATGTAAATTTAGCTAAAGAGAACGATAGCGTTACTTTCGTTGCTGCTAAAGATACACAGCATTCACGTGCAATGTCAGGCACTTTGCGTGCTTTGGTTGCTAATATGGTGCAAGGCGTTTCTGTTGGTTTTACACGTAAATTAACATTAGTTGGTGTGGGTTACAAAGCGAACGCACAAGGTGCTTTATTGAATCTCGAGCTCGGTTATTCACATCCAGTGAATCACAAAATGCCTGTTGGCGTTACCGTTGCAACACCGACACCTACTGAAATCATCTTAACTGGTGCTGACAAGCAAGTAATCGGTCAAGTGGCTGCGCAAATTCGTGCTTACCGTGCACCAGAGCCATATAAGGGCAAGGGTGTTCGTTACTCTGATGAAGTTGTTGCAATCAAAGAAACCAAAAAGAAATAAGTAGATAATTAGGTCAAATACCATGAACAATATAAATTCTCGTTTGCGCCGTGCACGTAAAACCCGTGCCAAAATTGCCGAGTTAAAAGTAACACGTTTAACTGTACACCGCACAAATACGCATATTTATGCGCAAATTATCGGTGAGTCTGGTGATGTTGTTTTGGCCAGTGCTTCAACTGTAGAAGCTGAAGTGCGTAAAGATGTAAAAAATGGCGGCAATGTAGCAGCGGCAGCTTTAATTGGTAAACGTATTGCTGAAAAAGCAATTCAAGCAGGTGTAACTCAAGTGGCGTTTGATCGTTCTGGTTACAAATATCATGGTCGTATTCAAGCGCTGGCTGATGCCGCACGTGAACACGGTCTGACGTTCTAACGCATCTCTCAAGAGGATTATCACATGGCAAGAGAAAAAGAAGTTGAACAAACCCAGACCGATGGTCTGCGTGAAAAAAAGATTGCAGTAAACCGTGTAAGTAAAACAGTTAAAGGTGGTCGTATT
>JANNBX010000059.1:0-6335 GCA_031385945.1 Methylophilaceae bacterium
GTTTAAGCCTAAACGCGCGCGTGAAAATATCACCATCGGCATAGTGTTATAGCCCGGGCCTGATAAGAATGCAGACAGCACCACATCATCAAACGATAAGGTAAACGTGAGTAAAAAAGCTGACACCAAAGCTGGAATCAAAAGCGGCAAAGTCACCAGAGTAAACACCTGAAAAGGTTTTGCGCCTAAATCCATGGCGGCTTCATCTAATCTAGTATCCATTTCACGCAGACGAGATGTCACCACTACTGCTGCGTAAGCAGTGCCTAATAAAGCATGGCCTAGCAATATGGTGAATAAGCCACGTTGCGGGAAACCTAGCCAATGCTGCACAGAAACTAACATCAACAATAATGCTAAACCAACAATCACTTCCGGCATCACCAATGGCATGCTGGCCATGGATGACAATAGCGTACGACCATAAAAACGTTTATAACGATTCAATGCAAACGCGACAAATGTGCCGAAAAATACCGCCATCAGCGCAGATAAAAAGGCGATTTTGAGTGATAACCACACGGCCGCGATTAAATCGCTGTCTTCCATCAACGCGTAATACCAACGGAAGCTCGCGTGGCTCCAAACAGTGACTAGCTTAGAGTCATTAAAAGAATAAATGACTAAGGTAACAATGGGCAAGTATAAAAATGCATAGACTGCTAACATCCAAGCACGGCCAAAATATTTATGGATCAGTTGGTTCATGCTTTTACCTCCGCTTGATCTGACTGATACTTGTTCAGTATCGCCATCGGCAGCAATATCAACATCATCATCACCACAGCCACGGCAGAAGCCATTGGCCAATCGTTGTTACTGAAAAACTCATCCCACAATACGCGGCCTATCATCAGTGTATTGGGGCCACCAAGCAATTCTGGAATCACATACTCGCCAATCGCAGGGATAAATACCAACATAGAACCTGCAATAATGCCCGCTTTTGATAAAGGCACCGTGATTAACCAAAAGGTTTTGATTGGGCTAGTGCCAAGGTCAGCCGCAGCCTCTAAGTAGCGAACATCTAACTTAGATAAGTTGGCATATAGCGGCAATATCATAAATGGCAGATAAGAATAAACCATGCCAATCACCAGCGAAAATGGCGTATTCATCATGGGGATTGGCTCTGAAATCACGCCGATGCTCATTAACATATTATTGATAATACCGTTGTCTACTAACAGCGTTTTCCATGCATAAATACGGAGTAGAAACGATGTCCAGAACGGCAACATAATCAACATGAGCAATGTTGGCTGCATATGTTTAGGCGCGCGCGCCATAAAGTACGCAAATGGGTAACCAATCGCTAAACAAATTAGTGTGGTAATCAGCGCGTATTTAATAGATGACAAATAAGTGCGTAAATACAGTGGATCAGTACCAATGAACTGGTAACTAGCAAAATTAAGTGTGAGTTTTGGCCAGCCTTCACTCCAATCAATCATATTGGAAACCGAGGCCATTTCCATGCTGGACAAACTAATTTTAAAAACGATTAGTAATGGAATAGCCGCAAGCAAAATAAACCACAAATAAGGTACGCCAATAATGATTGAGCGCCCGCGCCAAAAAACCGATTCTTTATTTATTGATTTAGCCATCACACGCTCCTTATTGCGTTAGCACAACCATTGCCATGCTATTCCAGTGAGCGTAGGCGCGATCACCCCACGTTAGCCCACAACTCAAATCACGTGTGTTGTTGATTTCTTGTGCTTTTAGCACCATGCCGCTGGCGAGCTTTAAGTGATAAGTCGTGTGCGCGCCAAAATACACAATCTCAGTCACTTCGCCCTCTGTCCAGTTATATGCGCCTTCTGGCTTATCTTTGGTCAGGGTGATTTTTTCTGGTCGTAGCGCCACACTCACGGCTTGGCCTGGCGAACAGCTAATGCCATGGCCTACATAATGTACGCAATCGTTACAGTTTACCGTCACGTGATCTGGCTCATCAATATCAACTACGCCTTCAAACAAATTCACATTGCCAATAAAGTCAGCTACTTTGCGGCTATTAGGCATTTCATACACAGCATCTGGCTCGCCCACTTGCAAAAAGTAACCTTCACTCATGACCGCAATTCGGCTTGCCATGGTCATGGCTTCTTCTTGGTCATGCGTCACCAGCACGCAAGTTACCCCTACTTGCTCAATAATATTCACGAGTTCTAGTTGCGTGGTTTCGCGCAGTTTTTTATCTAAGGCGCCAAGCGGCTCGTCTAATAACAATAATTTAGGGCGCTTAGCCAAGCTACGAGCAAGTGCCACACGTTGTTGTTGACCACCTGATAATTGGTGCGGTTTACGTTGTGCAAATTTGAGTAGCTGCACCAAGCCCAGCATTTTATCTACTCGGTCTGCAATTTCAGCTTTAGGCATGCCATCACGCTTTAAGCCAAACGCAATGTTTTCCCACACGCTTAAATGCGGAAAAAGTGCATACGATTGAAACATCATATTAATTGGCCGCTGATACGCTGGCAGATTCGTAATATCTTGATCACTTAAAAAAATCTTGCCCTTAGTGGGTGTTTCAAACCCAGCCATCATGCGTAATAAGGTTGATTTTCCGCAACCTGAACCACCTAATAAAGCAAAAATTTCACCTTTAGCCACTGTTAACGACACATCATCAACAGCCTTTACTGCGCCATCATAAATTTTAGTCACATTTTCTATGCGTAATAAAATCTCTTTTTCAACGAGCTGAGCCTGAGGTTTAGGTGCAGTTGCCATCATTTATCCAATTATTATTTTAAAGTTATGTGTGTATAAAAGTGTGTTGTATATTGCTTAAACTTTTTCTTGCTAACCATTTAAAAAAAGCATGTTTCAAATCAAAACATGCTTTCTTCACTGCTTAGGCCCCAGTTTTAAACTGGGTAAAGTAACGCGTCATCACACGACGTGTTGCATTATCCACATTGCCCGGTGGTATCAATTTCTTCACATCTTCTGCTGGTAAGAAAATCGTTTTATTATTGCGCACTGCTTCATCTACAAATGGCGTCGCTGCTTTATTAGGGTTAGCGTAAGTCACTGCGTTAGTTAAGCTTGCATGTACTTCTGGGCGTAAAATGTAGTTAATAAATTTATGCGCATTATCTACGTGTTTGGCGTCCGCTGGTATCACCATGGTATCCATAAACATTAAGCCGCCAGTTTTTGGTATTAACGCTTCAATATTTTGTGGAGATTTATTTTCAACTGAGCGATTACGCGCCAAATTAAAGTCACCAGCCCAACCTAAAGCCACACAAACATTACCGCCTGCTAAGTCATCGATTTGCCCACCTGATGAGAATTTTTTAACATCAGGACGTACTTTTTGCAACATTTCAAATGCTAACTTGTAGTCGTCTGGGTTAGCGCTGTGCTCTGGCTTACCTACATAGCGTAGCGCAATCGGGAACACTTCAGAGGGTGCGTCTAAAAATGTAATACCACAAGATTTTAGTTTAGTCGTATATTTTGGGTCAAATACTAAATCCCAAGCATTTTCCGGCATTGGCATATCACCTAGCGATTTTTTAACTTTATCTACATTAATGCCGACAGTGGTGTAGCTCCAAAGCCAGTCAACCATGTATTCGTTACCGGGATCAAGCGTTGCCATTTGTTTCAAAATATCTGGATCTAGATTAGCTAAATTAGTCAGTTTAGCTTTATCTAACTTCTGCAATAAACCACCATCAATTTGCATTTTTGCCCAGTTTGATGATGGCACAACGATGTCATAGCCGGTATTTTTAGCCATGAGCTTGGCGTGTAAAATCTCGTTACTATCAAAAACATCGTAACGCACTTTAATGCCAGTTTCTTTTTCAAAATTAGGAATAGTATCTTCAGCGAGGTAGTCAGACCAATTATAAATATTGAGAATTTTCTCTTCTTCAACAACAGGTGCTGCCGCTGCTACCGATGTATCGGCAGCTGTCTCTTTTGGTTTTTCGCCACATGATGCCGCAAAAGCACTGACGAACATAACTACCAACAAACCAGAAATGCGCTTATTTAAATTAGCACTGGCTAGTGATTTCATTTAACACTCCTTTTGTTTAAATCGTTTAAGTTTTGCTTCTAAAATGATTACTTATTAAACTTTACACACTTAGTTAATGCACAAAGCATGCCAGTATTTATTAAGCTTGAAATAATTTTATCATGTTCAAAACAATGTTATGCGGCTTTAATTTGCGGACTATGTATCGACATCCAACCACGTGCAATTAAGTCGTTGAATGTGGCATCTAAACAATACAGTATGAGCGTCATCATTTCGTCAATTTGCGCTTTTGTAGTGACTAACGGCGGCGCAATAATCATACGGTCACCCACCGCGCGCATAATTAAACCGTTGGCAAAGCAATAACCACGACAAATCATGCCAACGCCTAATTCTTCATCAAAATGGGTGTGTGTTGCCTTATCTTTCATCAGCACAAAGCCTGCTACCAAGCCACATGTTTCAGCACCACCAACTAAGGGATGTTTGGCTAACTCGGCATATTTTTGTGCTAAATAAGGACCTGTTTCGTTTAAAACACGCGTTACTAAGCCTTCGTTTTCTAATATTTCAATATTTGCCAGTGCCACTGCACACGCTGTTGGATGACCTGAATAAGTATAGCCGTGATTAAATTCGCCACCTTTTTCAATGAGCACTTGTGCGACTTTTTTACCCACTACAACGCCACCTAATGGTAAATAGCCTGAAGTAACGCCTTTAGCAAAGGTCATTAAATCGGGTTTACAGCCTAATAGTTGCGAACCAAACCATTTGCCTAAACGGCCGAAACCACAAATCACTTCATCACATATCAACAAAATATTGTATTTATCGCAAATACGTTGAATTTCAGGCCAGTAAGTTTTAGGCGGAATAATCACACCACCAGCACCTTGTACTGGCTCGCCGATAAACGCTGCAACTTTATCTGCACCTATTTCTAAAATTTTAGCTTCTAACCATCCTGCAGCACGAAGCCCAAACGCATCACTGTTTTCATCTGGCGCTAAGCCATAGTGGTAAGGCTGCTCAATATGTGCAATACCAGGAATCATGCCGCCTTGTGCGTGCATACCAGTCATGCCGCCCAGACAGCCACCAGCCAGCGTTGAGCCGTGGTACGCGTTATTGCGGCTGATAATGGTGAATTTTTCTGGCTGACCTAAGCTTGCCCAATAATGGCGCACCATTTTGAGGTTAGTATCGTTTGATTCGGAGCCTGAGCTACTAAAAAAAACATGGCTATAATTATCGCCTGCTAATTGCACAATTTTTTCTGCAAGCTTTACCGCTGGCACATTGGTGGTTTGAAAAAAGCTATTGTAATAAGGCAGTTCGGTCATTTGTTCAGCGGCAGCGGTGACTAACGTTTTACGACCATAACCCACATTTACACACCACAAACCTGACATTGCATCAAAAATTTTATTACCTTCAGAGTCCCAGATATAAACGTTATCTGCTTTGGTAATAATACGTGCACCTTTAGTTGACAGACCTTTATGGTCGGTAAACGGGTGCATATAGTGAGCAGTGTCAATGGCTTGAATATTGGTTGTAATGGTCATTTCGTTCTCAATTCAGTTTTCAAATTACTTGAATGTGCGCTTCTATGTTAGTTTTTAAACAAGCTTTAAAAAGCATTGATGTTTAAAAAAATATGGAAACGTATTTTTACACGTGCATTAAAAGATGCTCACGTTCCCATGGGCTAATCACGCGCATAAATTCGTCATGCTCAGTTTCTTTTACAGCCAAATACACCTCAATAAAGTTTTTACCTAATACCTCATGTAGTGCTTTGGCGTTTTCTAATTCACGCAATGCTTCAGAAAGCCCACGGGGTAATTGGTAATCAGAGGCATAAGCGCTGCCCGTAGTGACTGCGGTTGGGGTGAGTTTTTCAACAATACCTAGGTAGCCACAAGCCAAAGTTACAGCCATGGCAAGGTATGGATTTGCGTCCGCGCCAACTACACGGTTTTCAATACGACGGTCTGCTGAGCCTGAAATCGGCACACGTATGCCCACCGTTCGGTTGTCATAGCCCCATTCAATATTAATGGGCGCTGCGCCATCGCGCACAATACGGCGGTAAGAGTTCACATATGGCGCAAGTAAGGCCATAGCGGCTGGCAAGTATTTTTGCAAACCTGCAATATAATTAAAAAATATAGGTGAAGCTTCACCATTCGGCAGGCTGAAAATATTTTGGCCTGTTTGGCTATTCAGCACACTTTGGTGAATATGCATGGCTGAGCCTGGCTCATGCTGCATTGGTTTAGCCATAAATGTGGCGTACATATTGTGTCGCATG
>JANNBX010000030.1:0-8764 GCA_031385945.1 Methylophilaceae bacterium
CATTAAAACCGTTGGCTGAAATACTACCACCTACATTCACAAAAGTGCTTGAACGCAAAATTACAATGCCGCCACCAGCCGCACCGCTGCTGCTCACTGGGCCAGATGCACCACTGGTGGTATTAACAGTACCAGGGTTAACCACCGCAGTAGGCGGGTACGATACGATTGCATTTGCACCTGCATTGTTATTACTAGACCCTGCACCACCACCACCACCTAAGAATATTTTAGCAACTGAGTTTGCAACCGCATTACCACCTAAACCACCTGCTACGTTTCTAGGTGTAATCCAGCTATCACCACCTGTACCACCTGTTCCAGCGTTGGCACCTCCAGCGCCACCAGAGTTAAATTGGTTATTACCAGTTGGCGGCTGACCATCGTTACCCGCACCACCCGCATTACCAATACCTGCCCTGCCAGCCGTACCTAGTGGGTATAAACCACTGGTATACGTTACAGGCGTTGCTGTACCATTAAATAACTGATTAGATAAACCACCCGTACCCTCACCTTTTAAGGCACCGTTGATGTTAGGCAAGGTAGGCGTGTAATTTAAATCGCTAAAAGTACCGCCTGCGCGGTTTGATGTGCCATTTAAACCAAAGCCACCTCTGAAACCACGGCCGCTAGCGTTTATGGTGCCGCTCATCGTTAGCGTACCCGCCACATCAATCACAAATACACCACCAGCACCACGGCCAGTGGCTGGGTCAACAGACCAAGCAGGCGGCGTAATGGTGCCTGTAATAGTTGCACTTGAATATTGCGGCACACGAATGACTTGATAAGTGCGCAAACTAGTCGCTGAGAACTCTTGCGCATAAGAGCGCGTTAAAGGACTAGCTAAATTGACTGTACCACCAGAAACTGAAGCCACTTGCACATACTCGTAGTTACCCGCTAGCGTGCCTGAGGAATCTTGCATTTGAATAATCAGTAATAAATCACCAGTTGTTATTGGCGTAGCGGCACCGCCCGCAATGGCGCCCGCTAAGCTTAATGTGCTTGCGCCCGCATTCACAGTTGTATTACTCAGCGGCGGAAAATAAGTATTCACATTGGCAGAAACCGCACCAATGCCATCCTTGCCTGGAATAGCACAAGTGAGCGCCATTACCTGGGCGCTAAATAAAAAGAGACCAACAACCGCAAGATTGCCCAAAAATTTCAGCTTATTTTTCATAGAATCAATGATGATCAACACTCAATTTAATAGAAGAACATTGGTTATTATTGGTTTTTTATATTCTGATTTGAATTATTACAAAATATTACATATTGAATTATATGCACCGAAGTCATTTTCACAAAGTAAATAATTGCTTAACACATTAAAAAACTCTGATAAATGATTGAGTTTAAACAAAATAACCTAACTAAACATCAATAAAATACCCGAGCAACCTTTAAAAATTTTGGCCTAATTAGCGGCCTTACAATTTGTTATGCTGTTGTCATACGCACTAAATGTGCCAGCCATGCAATTTGTACCTAACATTTACCTTTAAAATCATTTAATTCAATTTAACCCAACACAATTTTTAAAATACTGAGCTTAGCGTTAGCTACAGCTCTATATTCTAAGCCATTCATAGCATAATCTTTACCTTTTACAACTCACTGAAACTTAGCTTGAAACAGCTAGCAACTAGCTGAGCAACACTACAAAAAAGTCACGCTTTAGTCAGCTAGCTCTATAATCAACTGCCCAATTGTGTCAATTTGTGACGTAAATTTGTACTTGTTTAAGTTTTTTTAAACGTAAAGTATAAAAAAAACAATTATTCACATGCTGGCTTTTCATATAACCGCACTCACACCAATGCTACGTAGTAAATCACCAATTAGATTCAAGCTTATGGACATAAACTGCGATCTAGACGAAAATTTCACTTTAAAAACAATTAAGCAGATTTTTTAAGCTTAAAAATCAACATGGAATCATCGTTTTGAATACTATTGTCGTCGCCGCTTTGTACCAATTTGTTAGCTTACAAAACATTGAGCAATTACAAATTGACATCAAACACTTTTGCGATCAACACGCCATTAAAGGTACATTATTACTGGCCACAGAAGGTATTAACGGCACTGTTGCTGGCTCACGCCTTGCCATTGACGCATTGTTGAGCTTTTTAAGAGCAATGCCTAGTTTTGCTGCAATTGATCACAAAGAAAGCTTTTGTGAATCTATGCCGTTTTATCGCATGAAAGTAAAACTAAAAAAAGAAATTGTGACAATGGGCGTTGCAGGCATTAGTCCTACTAAAAAAGTAGGTACTTATGTTAAGCCAGCAGACTGGAATGCGCTGATTAGCGACCCAGATGTGATTTTGATTGATACGCGTAACGATTATGAAGTGGATATTGGCACATTTAAAAATGCCGTTGACCCACGCACGACTAACTTTCGCGAGTTTCCTGATTACGTCAAAAATAATTTAGATGTCACTAAACACAAAAAAGTAGCCATGTTTTGCACAGGCGGTATTCGCTGTGAAAAAGCCAGTAGTTTTATGATGGAACAAGGCTTTGAAGAGGTGTATCACCTACAAGGCGGCATTTTAAAATACCTTGAAACTGTGCCAGAAGCCGAAAGTTTGTGGGCAGGCGAATGCTTTGTATTTGATCAACGCGTGGCTGTTGGGCATGGTTTAGCAGAAAGTGATTACGATCAATGTTTTGCATGTCGGCACCCATTGTCACCTGCTGAAATGCAATCAGCCGTTTACAGCGCAGGTATCTCTTGCCCGTATTGCTTTGATAAACTAAGTGAAGAGAAAAAAGCCAGCTTGAGCGAGCGACAAAAACAGCTCGCCCTAGCCGAAAAACGTGGTGAGTCTCACTTGGGCGATGCCGCGCGGCAGTTGCTGGCGCGTAAAAAACATGCTGACTAAAAACTATCCTTATCTAAATTTAAGTACATTATTTTTTAAAACTAAATTTGCACCTATTGTTGCGAATTTTTCTGTGCAGGTATCTACGCTTTTTTTAATGCTTGTTTTTGCAATCACTTTCACACCCATTTACAGTGAAGCCAAACCACTAGCAACCTGCACATTGGTTTTTAAAACGACCAAGTTACACAATACTGCTCATATTTCTGAAACGCCTGCCATTTTAGACACCTTGACTCATCAATCTTATAAAACACATAGCCAAACGCTCACACTAAAACAAGTACCCATTGTGCGCACTGAAACTGAGATGAATATTGGCTTATCGCAACGAAAAAACGTGCAAAATGGTATGTGGTTTAGCTGGCCAAACGCTGAGCAACGCATTTTTTGGATGAAAGACACTTGGGTAGATTTATCAGTAGGATTTTTTAGTGCCGATGGCATTTTGTTTGAAATTAAGCACATGCGAAGTAACAGCTTGCAGTACCAATACTCCTCAAAAAGCGCTAAAAGTGCACTCGAACTAGCCGATGGACAGTTTGAAAAATTAGGTTTGCAAGTAGGTAGTCAGCTGATTAAACAGCAATGCCAATAAATTGATGACATGTTGTAGCCAAGTCGGTATATGATATGCGAATAATTCGTTTACAATGTTTTATAGTTGCTTAATTAAATATTTCAAGGTTGCAATTAAACATCGATATTGCGACCAAGCAATTTACATTGGACTTTTCAAATTGAATGACGACCAATTATCGTGATTGTAAAATTTTATAGCAAAAAAACGACAATATTTAATGCGAACCATCACTTTTACAGTGCACAATTTGTCAATTATTGATCATGTCATCTAACCACGACATTCAAGCGGTTTTTCAGCATGAATCTGCAAGGCTTGCAGCATTAGCGCAATACGCCATTGCAAACACCCGCCCAGAAACCAAATACGACCAGCTTATTAAATTAGCGCTTAACATATTAGATATGCCAATTGCAGGCATTTCTTTTATTGGCGAAAAGCAATTGTGGATTAAATCGGGTATTGGTATTGACATCTGTGTAGTTGAACGGTCGTCGTCTTTTTGTCAATATACGCTCAATCAGCCTGAAGTTTTGGTCATCAACGATGCGCTAAAAGAGTCTAAATACGCTGATCTTCAATGTTTAGCTGGCGATCTTCCTGTTCGCTTTTACTTAGGCATTCCACTCATCACGCCTGAAGGCTTTCATATCGGCTCGTTTTATATGATGGACACTGAGCCGCATACAGTGAATAAAGAGACCATTGATCACCTGCAAGTATTAGCCGCACAGGTGATGCTGCATTTAGAAAATCGACGCCAAAAAAATCTGTTAGCGCAGCAATTAGCCGTACAAAATCAGCGTGAATACTTTAAAAAGCAGCACAACACCTTAATGGAAAACATGGCCAAAGGTGTTGCGATGCTAGAAACGTTTGACGCCGCTATTCGTTTGGTTGAAGAGCAAATTACTGACGCTTTATGCGTTGTACGCTTGCTAGATAAAACAGGTACGTTGTTAGGAAAAGGTTATGCGCTCAATATTCCAGAGAGTTACTTAGAAGCTGTAAGCGGTCTGCAAATTGATGCTGTTGCCGCGCATGCAAGCACAACATTCACTAAAAAAATTGTGGTCACCACTGACATTAGCGCCGACCCACTATGGCAGGACTACAAAGATTTAGCGCTAGTGCATGGCTTACGTGCTTGTTGGTGGAACCCGATTTTTAATCAACACAACCAATTATTAGGTTTTTTCGCTGTTTATTCAAAACAGCAACATGAGCCAAACCCAGATGAGATCGCAATTGTAGAAGAAATCTCACACTTGCTTGGCATAGCCATTCAGCGCGAAAAAATGCAAAAACACCTTGAGTTATTGCAAACGTGTATTGCCAACCAAAACGATTTATTGATCATTACTGAGGCTGAGGCACTAAACCAATCTGAACCCAATATTGTTTTTGTGAACGAAGCTTTTGTGCGCCACACAGGCTTTCAGTTTGATGAAGCGGTGGGTAAAACAGCACATATTTTGCACGGTCAGTTAACTGACGAAACTGCGATTAAAAAAATTAAAGCCGCCATGCAAGCTTGGCAGCCTACAAAAGTGGAGCTGATTAGTTATAAAAAAAATGGTGAAGCTTTTTGGCAAGACTTAGACTTAGTACCAATTTCTGATGAAAGTGGTGTTTTCACACACTGGATACTAATAGGTCGCGATGTGAGCGCCACTAAAAAAGCTGAAGATGAAATTCGCCATTTAGCTTATTACGACGCACTCACTGCACTGCCTAATCGCCGCTTATTAACCGACAGATTACGCCAAGCGATGCTTGCAAATAATCGTTTTGTACGACATGGGGCATTACTTTATTTAGATTTAGATCACTTTAAAAACCTAAACGACACTGCAGGTCATGCCATTGGCGACATGTTACTTAAACAAGTTGCGCAACGCCTAGCAAGGCGTACGCGTGAAGATGATACCGTTGCGCGCATGGGCGGTGATGAGTTTGTGGTCATGCTCAAAGATTTGGACGGTCAACCAGCTGAGGCCGCGTCACAGGCTAAAATTGTAGCTGAGAAAATTCTGGCTGATTTTCAAAAACCATTTTTGATTAATAACCAAGAGTTTTATAGCTCGCCAAGCATTGGTATTACCATTTTTGATGATCAAAAAAATCCAGTTGAAGAAATACTCAAACGCGCTGATTTAGCCATGTATCAAGCAAAAGCTTCAGGGCGTAATAGCCTGAGCTTTTTTGAGTCACACATGCAAGAAAACATGACGACGCGCACTCAGCAAGAAAAAAACTTACGGGTTGCATTACAAAAAAATGAGCTGGTTTTGTTTTACCAACCAAAAATCAATATGAACGACGAAGTAGTCGGCGTAGAAGCATTGGTACGCTGGCAAAGCCCTGAAAAAGGCTTATTACCACCTAGCATGTTTATTGATTTGGCTGAAGAAACAGGCCTCATACTACCGCTTGGCGATTGGGTCTTAAGAAAAGCCTGCGAACAGCTAGCGATTTGGGCGACCCAGCCTGATTATCAGCACATGTCGATGTCCATTAATGTGAGTGTTAACCAATTTAATCGACCAGACTTTTTAGTGCAAGTGGTTAATATCATTCAAGAAACTGGTACAAACCCACACAAAGTTATTTTAGAAATCACTGAAAGTATCTTTGCACAAAATATTGAAGACATTGTGCGCAAAATGAACGCACTTAAAACGATTGGCGTGCGCTTTGCGTTAGATGATTTTGGCGTGGCGTACTCTTCACTTTCTCATTTACGTAATTTACCGTTAGATGAAATTAAAATTGATCAGTCTTTTGTAAAAAATATTCTGCATTATTCAATTGATTTGGCAGTGGCAAAATCAGTCATTGAAATTGCAAAAAGCTTGAAAATTCAAGCAGTTGCTGAAGGTATTGAAACCGAAGCACAACGTGAATTACTCACAGCTTATGGCTGCTATGTGCACCAAGGCTATCTATTTGCCAAACCTTTACCCATAGCAGAATTTGAACGCTACTGTTTAGAGGTTAAAAAAGAGGCGAGTAAGCGCTTAAGCGCTTGATATTTAATCAGTTAAGTACATCAAACCGCTGCGACTTGGTTCGCGCACAAGCACATTCGGGTATAATCCACACTTTTCAAATGCACTTATTTGCATCAGTTGAGGTGATATTTATGCCAATTTATGATTTTCAATGCACTAAATGCGGCTTTAAAAATGAAGTGATGCGTAAAATTAGCGCAGCCAACGTTGAAGCCTGCCCAGAATGCGGCACGGCTGATAGCTTTACCAAACAAGTGTCTGCACCTAGCTTTCAGCTCAATGGTAATGGCTGGTATGTGACTGACTTTAAAAATAAGCCTGCCCCTGCTGCCAAAACCGAATCAAAACCTACAACTAGCAGCTAACAAACTCAAACAAAACATGAAAAAATATTTTATTACTGGCTTGCTCGTTTTAGTACCCATTTTTGTAACCGCTTGGGTACTCATCACGCTCATCGGCACCATGGATAAAAGCTTACTGCTACTACCTACTGCTTGGCGCCCTGCCGCACAAATTGGCCTGGAGATTCCAGGTATGGGTGCAGTATTAACGTTACTCATTATTTTTGTTACTGGTGTTATAGCGCGCAACTTTTTTGGCCGCCAACTCTTAGCTATGTGGGATGACTTTTTATCGCGTGTGCCGTTTGTAAAATCTATTTATTCCAGTGTTAAACAAGTGTCAGACACGCTGTTTTCAGATTCAGGCAATGCGTTTCGCCAAGCCGTTTTAGTACAATATCCACACCTTGGTAGTTGGACAATCGCCTTTGTAACTGGTACGCCAGGTGGCGATGTGGTGAATCATTTGCATGGTGATTATGTCAGTATCTACGTGCCAACCACGCCTAACCCCACCAGCGGCTTCTTTTTGATGATGCCAAAAAGTGAAGTGATTGAGCTTGAGATGAGCGTAGATGAAGCACTGAAATACATCATTAGCATGGGCACGGTCACACCCAAAGACTCACGTCAGCAAGACCTTTATATACAACAACCTACTTTATAGATTATTAGACTTTTATGATGAGCATGCGTACACATTATTGCGGCGATTTAAACCGCGCACACATCGGCCAAACTGTTAGCTTATGCGGCTGGGCACACCGCCGCCGCGACCACGGCGGCGTGATTTTTATTGATTTACGCGACCGTGCAGGCATGGCGCAAATTGTAGTGAACCCTGATACCGTTGAAGCGTTTAAAGTCGCGGAATCTGTACGCAGTGAATATGTACTCAAAATCACCTGTATCGTCCGCGCAAGGCCAGAGGGCGCCGTGAACGCAAACCTTTCTACTGGTGAAGTAGAAATGATTGCAACCGAAATTGAAGTGCTGAACGCATCTTTAACGCCACCATTTATGCTGGATGACGAAAACCTAACTGAAACCGTGCGCCTAAACCATCGCTATATCGATTTACGCCGCCCAGTGATGCAGAAAAACTTGATGTTGCGCTACCGCGTGGCAAAAACCCTGCGTGATTATTTAGATACCAACGGTTTTATTGAAGTTGAAACACCAATGCTCACCCGCTCAACGCCTGAAGGCGCGCGTGATTATTTAGTACCAAGCCGCGTGCATGCTGGCCAGTTTTTCGCGTTGCCACAATCACCGCAGTTATTTAAACAATTATTGATGGTGTCAGGTTTCGACCGTTATTTCCAAATTACCAAATGCTTCCGCGATGAAGATTTACGCGCAGACCGCCAACCAGAATTCACACAAGTCGATATTGAAACATCATTCATGTCTGAAAACGAAATCATGGATATCGTTGAAAACATGATTCGCGATATGTTGAAATCTGTGCAAAACGTTGATTTACCAGCGGCTTTCCCACGTATGAGTTTTGCAGAGGCAATGACACGTTACGGTTCAGATAAACCTGATATGCGCGTAACACTAGAAATCACAGAGCTATCAGACGTGATGAAAGACGTCGATTTTAAAGTGTTTGCAGGCGCGGCTAATATGGCTGGTGGCCGTGTAGCTGCTTTGCGCGTGCCAAACGGCGCGGCAATTGCTAGGTCGGAAATTGATACTTACACCGAGTTCGTTAAAATCTACGGCGCTAAAGGTTTGGCATACATCAAAATTAATGACATTACTAAATTGAATGAAGAAGGCTTACAAAGCCCTATCGTTAAAAATATTCATGTGACTGCTTTGCAAGCCATTATTGATCGCACAGGCGCACAAAATGGCGACATCGTGTTCTTTGGTGCAGATAAAACCAAAGTGGTGAATGAAGCACTTGGC
>JANNBX010000037.1:0-20506 GCA_031385945.1 Methylophilaceae bacterium
CGCAGGCCCGCCCCCCCCGCCCCCCCCCCCCCGCCACGCCAGACGTCAGTTCCTCAAACAGTATATGGATTTATTTATGGCATATACCTTTCGTCAGTCTTTTTCAAATACATTTTTTAATAAAGTATTTTGTTGTACTTACTTTAGCCGTTTCAATAGCAGCTGTTCAAATATGGTTGGTAAAGAAAGCCGCTGAAAAAGTACAGAATCTAGCTGTAAAAAAATTCATTTTAAATACGTTGACAGGCTGACACATCATGCGACTAAAAACGATTTTTCACCGATTTCTTCCTAGCCTATTCATCATAGGCTTGGTGAGTGTTTGCACTACGTCTGTCGCACAGAGCGCCTCTGTGGGCGGCTATCAGCAAGGGTGTCGTTCAGTGAGTGCGGTGGTGTGTGATGTTGCTAAAACAAAACTGGCTCGCGGAATTAATCTTGGCAATATGCTAGATGCGCCAAAAGAAGGAGATTGGGGTGTTTGGGCAGAGCCACGATTTATGGCGTTAGTGACGGCAGATTTTCAGCATGTGCGTGTGCCAGTGCGCTGGAGTAACCATGCGTCACCTGACGAGGCAGCTGTTATAGATGATTTTTTCGCGCAACGTGTTGATCAAGTGATTGATAGTTTATTGGCAAAAGATGTTTACGTTATTTTAAATATGCATCATTACAACCAGTTATTTGGCGATACATTACATCGCGGTGAGTTTGCTGTAGCGCCTGCAGTGTTAGAGAAGCGCATGCTTAATATTTGGAGGCAATTGGCAGTACGCTATAAAGACCGCTCGCCAAAATTGATTTTTGAGTTATTGAATGAGCCACACGGAAAACTCGACAGTGAGCAGTGGAATAGTCTTTTGGCTAAAACGCTGGCTGTGGTTCGTGCTTCTAACCCTAACCGAATTGTAATGGTGGGGCCTACCGCATGGAACGCGCCTAAAGATTTAGCCAAGTTAAAGTTACCAAATGATCAGCACTTAATCGTGCAGATTCATACCTATGAACCATTTTATTTCACGCATCAGGGCATTACTTATTTACCGATGAAAATGCCGATCGGCGTTAAGTGTTGCGATACTAGCCAAATCGCTAAGATTACCGAGGTATTTGATACTGCGGCTAACTGGAGCCAGGCTTCTGGGTATCCTATTTATTTGGGTGAGTTTGGTACTTATAAACTGGCTGATAATGTATCGCGGGCTAAGTACGCAAGAATTGTAAGAGCTAAAGCCGAGGCTAGAGGAATCCCTTGGGCATATTGGGAGTTTGCATCATCTGGATTTGGTATTTTTGATGCTAAAACAAACATTTGGAATACTGATATACGTCGCGCATTGCTAAATTAACTGGGAGCTAATAAAAATATGAAAATTGTAATTGCAGGTACAGGCTACGTAGGCCTTTCGCTGGCTGTGTTGTTATCGCAACATAATCAAGTGGTTGCGCTTGATATCATGCCAGAAAAAGTTGAAATGCTTAATCGCAAGATTTCTCCAATTGAAGATGCTGAGATTGAAGATTACTTTAAAACGAAAGAGCTTAATTTTAGAGCAACACTCGATAAAGCGGATGCTTATCAAGATGCAGATTTTGTCATTATTGCAACGCCTACCGATTATGACCCAATCACTAACTACTTTAATACCAAGTCTGTTGAGTCTGTTATTGGCGATGTGATGTCATTTGCGCCGCATGCAGTCATGGTGATTAAATCCACTGTGCCTGTTGGCTACACCAAAAGTATTAGTGATAAATTACAGTGCGGTAATGTCATTTTTTCGCCAGAGTTTTTACGCGAAGGCAAAGCGCTTTACGATAATCTTTACCCATCAAGAATTGTGGTTGGCGAAATTTCAGCGCGTGCAAAAGTGTTTGCAGGTCTTTTAGAGGCGTGTTCATTAAAACCAAATGTTGCAGTGCTACTTACTGATAGCGCAGAAGCTGAGGCAATCAAGCTGTTTTCAAATACCTATTTAGCCATGCGTGTGGCGTATTTTAATGAGCTAGATACTTATGCAGCATCATATGGGTTAAATTCTGAGCAAATCATTGAAGGCGTTGGGCTCGACCCTCGTATTGGCAATCACTATAACAATCCGTCATTTGGTTATGGCGGCTACTGTTTACCTAAAGACACAAAACAATTATTAGCTAACTACGATAGTGTCCCGCAAAACTTAATCAATGCAATTGTTCAGTCAAACACAACGCGCAAAGACTTTATTGCAGACAGTATTGTTAAACGTAAGCCAAATGTAGTGGGTATTTTCCGCTTAGTAATGAAGAGCGGCTCAGACAATTTTAGAGCTTCTAGTATTCAAGGCATTATGAAGCGCATTAAAGCGAAAGGTATTGAAGTCATTGTTTACGAGCCCACTTTACACGAGCCTGAGTTTTTTAAATCTAAAGTAATCAACGATTTGAGTGAGTTTAAACAACGGGCAGATGTGATTGTTTCTAATCGTATGACGCCAGATTTAGCCGATGTACTGGATAAAGTGTATACCCGCGATCTTTTTGGTAATGATTAGTTAAGTCAACTTTTGAGTTTTTAATGGAGTTTGAATGAGAGTTTTAGTAGTGGGTGGTGCGGGTTATATTGGCTCGCACATGGTCAAAATGCTACTGAGTCATGGCCATCAAGTATTAACGTTTGATAATCTTTCTGGCGGTTTTCGTGACGCAGTACTAGGCGGCGAGTTTATGTTGGGCGATTTAGCTGACCAAAGTGCAGTCGATCTAGCATTTTGCCAATTTAAGCCACAAGCAGTCATGCATTTTGCCTCTTTTATACAAGTGGGTGAGTCGGTACGTAGACCCGATATGTATTACCGTAATAATTTTTCTAATACGCTTAATTTATTAGATGCAATGGTTAAGCATGGTGTTAAAAACTTTATTTTTTCATCCACTGCCGCAGTTTTTGGTGAGCCAAATTACCTGCCAATCGACGAAGCACATGTTAATTGGCCAGTAAATCCTTATGGGCGTTCTAAATGGATGGTTGAGCAAATCTTAGCCGATTATGATAGCGCGTTTGGGCTTAAGTCTGTTTGCTTACGTTATTTTAATGCGGCAGGTGCTGACCCCGATGGCGAGTTAGGTGAGCGCCATGAGCCAGAAACACATCTACTGCCCCTAATTTTGCAGGCAGCGTCTGGTCGTCGTGCTGAAATTAAAGTATTTGGCCGTGATTACGATACGCCCGATGGCACTTGTGTGCGCGATTATATTCACGTAGTTGATTTATGTTCTGCACACTTATTAGCTGTGCAATATTTAGCTGATGGTGGCAATAGTGAACACTTTAATTTAGGTAATAGTGAAGGTTTTTCTGTACAACAAGTGATCGATACAGTTGAGCGCGTGACTGGCAAGCCAGTACAGGTAGTAAGCGAATCGCGCCGTGCAGGCGACCCTGCGCGCTTAGTGGCAGACTCAGCTAAAGCACGTGCAATATTAGGTTGGAAGCCAGTTTTTGACGATTTAGATACAATAGTTAAGCACGCTTGGGCTTGGGAGTGTCGATTGTCAAGTCAGCGTTAAATAAGTTTTTGCCTAAACTTTTAGTTTGTTGCGCGGTGTTATCGGCGCTATTTATAAAAAAGAATACATAAATAAATACATGAAAAAATATATATTAGTGCAGGCTTGATTTTTGGTTTGTAATGAGTAGGAGTAAAATCTTGGTTAATTATTCAAAGGAAAACTATGCAATTAACTCAAGACATCGTTTTAGACAACCACAAGAGCTTTGTGCTTTTTGGTGGTATCAATGTGCTAGAAGACTTAGATAGCACATTAAAAGCTTGCGAACATTATGTAAAGGTCACGCAAAAACTAGGCATTCCGCTTGTATTCAAAGCGTCCTTCGATAAAGCAAATCGTTCATCAATACACTCCTATCGTGGTGTTGGTATAGATCAAGGCTTAAAAATATTTCAAGCAGTTAAAGCACAATTTGGTGTGCCAACCATTACAGATGTTCACGAGCCGTGGCAAGCCGCAGCTGTGGCTGAGGTGGTTGATATTTTACAAATGCCTGCTTTTTTAGCGCGCCAAACAGACTTGGTCATTGCTCTAGCTAAAACTGGCAAGCCAGTGAATGTGAAAAAGCCACAGTTTTTAAGCCCACATCAAATGCTCAATATTGTTGAAAAGTTTAAAGAAGCAGGTAACGAGAAATTGATTTTATGCGAGCGTGGCAGCGCGTTTGGTTACGATAACTTAGTGGTCGATATGCTTGGTTTTGGTGTAATGAAAAAAATATGTCCAGACACGCCGATTATCTTTGATGTAACACATGCGCTGCAACAACGTGATGCTTTGGGCGCTGCTTCTGGCGGCAGACGTGAGCAAGTGGCTGATTTGGCGCGCGCGGGCATGGCAGTTGGTTTAGCAGGATTGTTTTTAGAAGCGCACCCAAACCCTAATCAAGCTAAATGTGATGGACCAAGTGCACTACCGATGGATCAGCTTGAAGCATTTTTAGCGCAAATTAAAGCCATTGATGATCTAGTGAAATCATTTTCGCCATTAAGCATTAGTTAATTAAACATTATTAAAAAGGCCAGGTATCAGTTATTTTTAGCTGCTTTTTAAAAGTCAGTTAAATAACAGTTTAAAAAGCCTAGTTAAATAGAAGTTTAAAAAGCTTAGTTAAACTAAATAACACTATTTTTGAACAATTTTATTTTAAAGCACGGAGTTAAAAGGTACGTTTTAATCAGCATGTCATATTGCAAATATAAACTTTTATTTAAGTTATAGCGTTTATAAAAAGTTGCATATAGTCAATTTGGCTTATTGAGTGAATGTTTTTTTTGCACTAGGATGATTCATCAAAATACTTAAAATCTAAAAACATAATAAGAGATTGGTCACAATGAAAAAAGTTACTAAAGCCGTTTTCCCCGTTGCTGGTTTGGGCACGCGATTTTTGCCTGCTACTAAAGCTAACCCTAAAGAAATGCTGCCAATTGTAGATAAGCCATTGATTCAATACGCAGTTGAAGAGGCTGTGGCAGCGGGTATTACTGATTTAATTTTTATTACAGGTCGTAATAAACGCTCTATTTCAGACCATTTTGATATGGCTTATGAGCTTGAAAATGAGCTTGAGCGCAATGGCAAAAAAGAATTGCTCAAAATTGTGCAAAATATTGTGCCAAAAAATGTAAATTGCATTTATATACGCCAAACACAAGCGCTAGGTTTAGGTCACGCAGTGCGTTTAGCTAAGCCAGTGGTTAATGATGATGCCTTTGCAGTTATTTTGGCAGACGATTTGTTAGATGGCAAAATGCCGATTATGAAACAAATGGTAGAGGCTTACGATTACTATAAATGTTCTTTGTTAGGTGTTGAAAATGTGCCAGCAGACCAAACAAAAAGCTACGGTATTGTAGCAACTACGCCGCTCAACAAGCATATTGAGCAGGTTTCAGCTATTGTAGAAAAGCCAGATCCAAAAGATGCACCTTCTACTCTAGCAGTAGTAGGTCGCTATATTTTGACGCCTAGAATTTTTCATCATTTAGATAAAGTGCAAGCGGGTGCTGGTGGTGAAATACAATTAACAGATGGTATTTCAGCGCTACTAACCGAAGAGCAAATTTTGGCGTATCGCTTTGATGGCGTGCGCTATGATTGTGGTAATAAATTCGGCTATCTTGAAGCGACCATTCGTTTAGGGCTGAAGCACCCAGAAGTGAGCAAAGATTTACGTGCGCTCATTGAGCTCATTGTGGCTGAAGAAAAAGCAAAAAAGAAAAACTAGCTTAATAAATGGCATAAATGTTTAAAGCGGCATAGTAATGAATCTAATTATAGTAATCGATGTTTAACAAACGGCCTGCATTTGCAGGCCGTTTGATTTTTAATTTATGCTTGATGACAGCTTTTTATATATGACATTTTTAGTAGAAACCACATGTATGAAGTCTAATGCAATAAATCTTACGCCAGTGATAAAAAGCCAGTAGTAAATACTAGTAGTTTTAGCGTCATTTCATCGTCGGCATAACAAACTCTGCACCTGCTTTTTTTGTAGCGCTATGTTTACTTAATGGTAACCAGCGTGAGGTAGTGGTTTTTAAGCGGGTATAAAAACGTATGCCTTCCATACCGTAAATGTGATAATCGCCAAAAAGTGAGCGCTTCCAGCCGCCAAAGCTGTGGAATGCAATAGGCACAGGAATCGCTACATTAACGCCCACCATGCCTGCTTGTACACAGTTAGTAAACTCGTGTGCTGTTTCGCCATCGCGGGTAAATATGGCTGCGCCATTACCAAATTCGTGATCATTCACTAGTTGTAAAGCATCTTCAAAGCTGGCCGCACGTACTACAGATAATACTGGGCCAAAGATCTCTTCTTGGTAAATACGCATGTCTTTTGTAACATAATCAAATAAACAGGGCGCTAAAAAGAAGCCTGCCTCAGCGCCTAAATGTTGATAGCTACGCCCATCAATCACTAATTTTGCGCCTTCCGCTACGCCTAAATCAATATAACTTTTTACTTTTTCAAAATGCTGTGGCGTGACTAATGGCCCCATATCAGCTTTTTCGTTTAAGCCTTGGTCTATCACAATTGTTTTAACTTTTTCGGTTAGTTTTGCAATGAGTTGATCTGCAATCTCGCCCACAACCACCGCGACTGAAATCGCCATGCAGCGCTCACCCGCTGAGCCGTAGCCTGCACCAATGAGTGCATCGGTCACTTGGTCTAAATCTGCATCGGGCATGACCACTAAATGATTTTTAGCGCCGCCCAAAGCTTGTACACGTTTGCCATTTTTGGTGCCATTGTGGTAAATATATTCGGCTATTGGCGTAGAGCCGACAAAGCTGATTGCTTGCACACGTTTGTCTGATAGCAGCACATCGACTGCAACTTTATCGCCATTGACGATATTAAACACGCCCGCTGGTAAACCTGCTCTAGCTAATAAATCTGCAATCATTAAGCTGGCGCTTGGTGTCTTTTCAGATGGTTTTAGTACAAATGTGTTGCCTGTAACCAACGCCATCGGAATCATCCACAGCGGTACCATAATGGGAAAATTAAACGGTGTAATGCCAGCAACAACTCCCAGTGGTTGGTGCATGCTGTAAGTGTCAATACCGGTGCCTACATTGTCGTTAAAGTCACCTTTTAATAAATGCGGCGCGCCACAAGCAAACTCTACCACTTCAATGCCACGCGTCACTTCACCTCTGGCATCTGCAATGGTTTTGCCATGCTCCAGCGAAATAGCCTTTGCTAAATCGTTAGCGTACTCATCTAATAAAGCTTTAAACTTAAATAAAATACGCGCTCGGCGCAGAGCTGGCGTAGCTGACCAAGCTGGAAAAGCCGCCTGTGCTACATCAATCGCTGTTTGCGTTTCATCCACTGTGGCATAGCTGAGTTTGGCTGATATTTGCCCAGTGGCAGGGTTGTAAACATCACCATAGCAACCAGATTTACCCGCAATATATTCGCCATTGATGTAGTGACCGATAGTTTTGATGCTCATACACATTACTCCAGTAATTTATTTTTTTAGCTAGTATTTTAGCTGCGTGATTCTGAGCGATAGCTTTTACAAAGTTAAGCCTAAAAGTCACGATTAGAAATGGGTTAAATCATAATTGCAGTTAAACCAACAGACTTAAACCATCACACTTACACCATCACACTTAAACCATTGTAATTAAGCCATAGTGACAGTTAAATCATGTGATAACCCAAGTGTGTGATGGCCTAAATCTATCAAAGCGGCTTGCTCATTAGCTTGCTGTGTAACCCACGCTTGTTCGTTTTTAAGATAATGACTGGCTATTAAGCCAGCCTCACCTTGGTTTGCAACAAATTTAATTGCATCTGTTAGCGTGTTAAAAATGCGGTCAATCTCATGTTTTTCTATCGTGAGTGGCGGCGATACAGCAATAATGTCGCCTGTAAATCGCACATGCAAGCCTAGCTCGTAACATTTTAAATACACCGCAAAAGGAAACGCACCCGCACTAGGCTCAAACTCGATACCTGCAACTAAACCAATATTACGAATATCGCGCACCATAGCCAAGCCTTTTAAGCTGTGCGCGGCTAATGCAAAATAGTCGCTTAAACTAGCTGCACGGTTTTCAAGCTGCTCAGTTTCAAATATTTTTAATGTGGCTATGGCTGCTGCGCATGCAATTGGAATGGCGCTGTAGGTGTAGCCATGCGGCAACTCAATGGCGCCAGCAGGCGATTTTTCCATAAAAGCATCATATATTTCACGCTTAACGGCTACCGCACCCATGGGCACCGCGCCATTAGTTAAGCCTTTAGCGCATAATAAAATATCAGGTGTTACATCAAAATAATCAGCCCCAAATTTAGTACCCAAGCGCCCAAAACCTGTAATTACTTCATCAAAAATGAGCAAAATGCCATATTTAGTGCATATTTCACGCAAGCGTTTTAAGTAGCCAGCTGGTGGAATCAACACGCCAGCTGAACCTTGAACTGGCTCAACAATGAGTGCTGCAATGGTTGAAGGGTCGTGCAGAGTTAAAATACGCGCTTCAAATTCGTTTGCAAGTGCTACGCCACCATCAGTGGGTACACCTTTAGTAAACGCATTTTTTGCGATATCTAAAGGGTGGCGAATATGGTCGACACCACTTAAGCCATTGCCAAACGCTTTACGGTTACCAGCAATACCACCCACAGCAATACCACCAAAATTAACACCATGGTAACCACGCTCACGACCGATTAGCTTATTACGTAACGGGTTGCCACACACGCGGTGATAAGCTAGCGCAATTTTCAAGGCGGTATCGGCTGAATCCGAACCTGAACCAGTGAAAAAAATTCGATCTAGCCCTTTGGGCATGTAGTGTGCTAATTGCGTGGCCGCCTCAAACGCTAAAGGGTGGCTAGATTGAAATGCTGGCGCGTAATCGAGCGTTAATAATTGCTGTGCCACCGCTGTAGCAATCTCTTCACGGCCATGCCCCAGTGGCGTACACCATAAGCCTGCTGTGCCATCAAGCAATTGACGGTTATCAATAGTGGTGAAATAGTTACCTTTAGCCGCTTTAATCAAGCGTGGCATGGTTTTAAATTGCCTATTTGCGGTGAATGGCACCCAGTAATTTGATAAGTCTGGCAACGGAATATGCGATGATTTAAGCATGATGAGCTATCAGTTGAAAAGTAATGACAATATACTCAAGTGTTTAGCATAATACGTCAAGACTGTATTTAGTAAAATTTAACTCATTGATTTTAATAGATGAAAATTATTCAATGTTATTGTATATTTAACACACTTAACACTTTACGAAAAAAACTAATGGATATTGATGTCGGCTCAAGATTACGCATGGTGCGTGTACGTTATCAGCTTTCACAACGCGCGTTAGCGAAAAAAGCCAATGTGGCTAACGCGACTATTTCATTGATTGAGTCTGGTCATACTAGCCCATCAGTGAGTGCGCTTAAACGCATATTGGCTGGTATACCCATGACACTGGCTGAGTTTTTTTCTGACGAATTACCTGGTATGAAAAGTGAAGTGTTTTATCGTGCAGAAGATTTAAGTGAAATTAGTGCGGGTCAGGGTATATCGTATCGTCAAATTGGCTCAGCAAAAGCCGGGCATGCGCTGCAAATTTTGCATGAAAGTTATGCGATAGGTGCTGACACTGGCATGATTATGTTGCAACACGAAGGTGAAGAGGGCGGTGTAATTATGTCTGGCCAACTTGAGGTCACTGTGGGTGAATCAACCAGGGTATTGAGCGTGGGCGATGCTTATTATTTTAATAGCCGTGAATTACACCGATTTAAAAATGTAGGTAATACAGTTTGTACGTTAGTGAGTGCTTGCAGTCCGCCTACATTTTAGTTTATAAATAATTTTGTGAGGCTCATAACTCAGTCAGTGCTGGTGAATATGAAGTCATTACATTTTAGCTTTTTTGAGTTGCTCCATAAATTCATGCAGTGGCACAGGTTTGCTAAATAAATAACCTTGATAAACTGAGCAACCATTTTGCTCTAAAAATAAGCGTTGGTGCTCGGTTTCAACGCCTTCAGCAATAATTTCCATACCTAAATTACTGGCCATACCAATAATAGTTTTTACAATCGTCGCGTCACTGTTGGTGTCTAGAATGTTTCTGACAAAAGACTGATCAATCTTTAATTGATCGAGCGGTAATTTAGTTAAATAAGATAAAGACGAGTAGCCTGTACCAAAATCATCCATCGAAAACCGCACACCTAATGATTTGAGCGCACGCATTTTTTTAATCGTTTCGTTTACATCGCCTGCAGCAATACTTTCTGTTAGTTCAATATCGAGCCGGTCTGGCTCTATGCCGCATCTTGAAATAATATCAGTTACACTATCTACAAAATCTGGCTCGTGAAACTGCAGCGCGCTCACGTTTACAGCCAGCCTTAGCAGCTTAGTATCAGTATGGTTTTCCCAAATTTTAAGTTGTTTACAAGCGCTTTCTAGTACCCATTTTCCAATCGGTATAATTAAGCCAGTTTCTTCAGCCAGTGGAATAAAACTCAATGGTGAAATGAGCCCGTGTTCTGGGTGCTCCCAGCGCAGTAAAACCTCAGCTGCGAAGATATGGCCGTTTTGATATAGCTGCATTTGGTAGTAAAGCTTAAGCTGTTTTTTAGCCAAAGCACAACGCAAATCGTTTTCCATCGACGTGCGGTACTCGAGTGCTTTTTGCATGGCAGGATCATAAAAGCGCAAAGCATTACGGCCACCACTTTTGGCTTGATACATTGCAGTATCAGCACGTCTGAGTATTTCATCCACTGTCATTTCTTGATGACCAAATAAGCAAATGCCGATACTTGCCGAGCTTTGATAATTGAAGCCATTGAGTGATACTGGTTGGTTAATTGCCGCGAGTATTTTTTCTGCAATAATCTGACTAGTACTAGCCGATTGCGGCATATTGTGGTCAATATTTTCAAGCAAAATAACGAACTCATCACCACCAAGCCTTGCCACCGTATCTGTTGCACGTACGCAACCACTGAGCCGCTTGGCCACTTCAAGCAAAAGTAAGTCGCCAGTACTGTGACCTTTGGTGTCGTTTAGATTTTTAAAGTGATCAAGATCAATAAAAAGTAAGCAACCAAAATTAAGATGTCGCGCATGATCAGCGATGGCGTGTTGCAAGCGATCTTGAAACAACCGACGGTTTGGTAGATTAGTGAGCGGGTCGTAAAAAGCCAGTAGCTCAATTTTTTCTTCAGCCGCTTTATAATCAGAAATATCTAAAAAAGAGCCAACATAATTAGTCACATTACCTTTTACATCAAGTACCGAGCTGATGGTTAGCCATTCTGGATACAATTCACCACTCTTTCGGCGGTTCCAAATTTCGCCATGCCAATATTGATCTTCGATAATATTTTTCCACATTTGCTGGTAAAACGCAGTATCGTGCTTGCCTGAGTTTAAAAGACTCGCGGTTTTACCCACCGCTTCCTCTGCGCTATAGCCTGTAATTTTGGTAAAAGAATCATTGACTCGCAAGATAATATTTTGCGCATCGGTGACTAAAATACCTTGTTGTGATTTAAAAGCAGTGGCGGCGATTCTTAGATCTTCTTCGATTAGTTTGCGTTTAGTGATGTCAATACCCACGCCAATTAAGCAGTCTTTTCCGTTGTAAACTACTTTTTTTCCTGTAAAAAAATACGGTGTTGATTTTCCACTTTTTGACACAAACTCAGCTTCAACAGATGACTCGCCCTCATCGAAAACTATTTTGATGCGCTCTTGCAGAATCGTTTTTTCATCGCCGCTAAAAAAGTCTAGCGGGTGCATGGTGGCTATTTCTTCACTTGAATAGCCTGATACCACTTCGAAATTGCGATTCCATCTGAGAAACTGCCCTTTATCATCATAAAAATATAAGATACCTGGCGTGCTTTCTATCATCATAGAAGAGAAGCGCTTTTCATTTTCTGCAGTGCGTTCAGCATGCTGTTTGGCTAAATAATCGGCATGGTCTTTCAGTGCTCGCATAACAGCCATACAAAGACGTTGTAGGCGTTGCTTGAGTACGTAGTCGTTAGCACCTGCTTTTAAGCACTCTACTGCGTCTTCTTCACCTATCGTGCCCGAAATAAAAATCACAGGTAAATCAGGATGAGTATTGCGGCTGAATTCCAGTGCACTTAAGCCGTTGTAATCAGGAAGATTAAAGTCTATCAACACCAAATCAAAAGTTTGGCTAGTTAATTGTGTTTCATAAGCAAGTTTATGACTGACTAATTCAATATCACAATGAAGACCACCCGCGCGCAAGGTGTGATGAATGAGCTCTGCGTCTAGCGCGTTATCTTCTAGATGTAACAGTTTAATCATTCTTTTCATTACGACACTCTCTTCAATATCTTACTGAATGTTAACGCCTAAAATTCATGCCTATCATCATGCCCAACATTAGGCTTAGCATGCATGCTTAAAAATTTATCATTAAAACCAATCATAAAATCAGCCATCATTCGGTTTTTTTGATCGGTAAAGTGCTATTGATTACTGCCCAAAATAGGCCCAGCTCTTTAACCGTACTCACAAAGTCTTCAAATTTAATGGGCTTAACAACGTAGGCGTTAGCACCAGAACCATAGCTCGTCATTAAATCTTGTTGTTCATTAGATGAGGTGATCATCACTACGGGAATCAGTTTTAATTGTGGGTCAGACTTCATTGTTTTTAGCACTTCTAAGCCATCAATTTTAGGTAGCTTAATGTCTAAAAATACTACAATCGGTAGCTCACTTTGACGGCCTAAATAAGCACCACGTGCGTATAAATAATCCAGTGCTTCTGCACCATCTCGCACCACCATCACTTGGTTGGCTAGATTATTTTCTTCAAGCGCTATGAGCGTTAATTCAACATCGTTTGCGTTGTCTTCAACTAGTAAAATACGTTTTAAATCAGCCAAAATGAACACTCCTCAATTGATTGGGAATAGAAAAGTAAAAGGTAGCGCCTAGGCCAGGCTTACCCACAGCCCTCACTTGGCCGCCATGACGTTGCACAATACGCCGTACGTTTGCTAGCCCAATACCAGTACCTTCAAAGTCTTCTGACGCGTGTAGACGTTGGAATACGCCAAATAGTTTGTCGATATATTGCATATCAAAACCCACGCCATTATCTGTGATAAAAAAGATCACTTCGACTTTATTCACTTCCGCGCCTATGGTGATTTCAGCTGTTTCGCAAAGTTTTGTGTACTTAATCGCATTTGAGAGCAGATTAACAAACACCTGTTTAATCATGGCTTTATCTGCACGAATCTTTGGTAAATCAGCCACTTGCCAGTGTATTTCTCTGTGTGCGAATGTTGGGGTTAAGTCTTTAATAATCTCTTCTACTAATAATGAGGTGTTTACTTCCTGCACCATCATGTCTACACGTGTCATGCGTGAAAAAGATAATAAATCATCAATCAGTTGACTCATTTTTTTAGCCGCATCTGAGATAATTTTTAAATAGCGGCTATTTTTAGCATCTAAAATATCAGCAGTACTTTTTTCTAATACGCCAATAAAGCCATCAATATGGCGAAGTGGCGCGCGCAAGTCGTGCGAAACAGAGTACGAAAATGCCTCCAACTCTTTATTGGCCATTTCAAGTTTTTGGTTACTGGCTAGTAGCTTTTGTGCGCTCAAAAACACCTCAGCCTCCATTTGTTGTAGGCGTATATCTTGATTGCCGCGTCGTTTGGTATCACTATTTTTTTGTAAAACAAATTCAGTAATATCTTCCACGCGGTGAACAATATATTTAAGTTGACGGTTACCGCCAAACACAGGTGAATTGATAGGGCTCCAATAATGCTCTTCAAAAACACCATCAGGTCGGCGAATATCATATTTTTGAATAGCCATTTGGTGCGGCTCTGCTCTTTGTAATACATGGTTGAGTGACGCGCGCAGATTATGTGTAGCACTTGAAGCTAAATCATCAGGATTATCAGGGAAAACATCAAAAATATGTCGGCCAGTAATGGCTTCACGGGTTGTCATTGTGGCAGCTAAATAAGCGTCACTAGCGGTCACAATATTAAAGCTTGGCGTTAATACTAAGTACAACCCAGGTAGCGATTCAAATAGACTATTGAGCTCTGCTTGGCTGTGCTGCAGTGCTTTATTGGCAGTTTCCAGTTGCATAGTGCGCTCAGAGATACGCTGTTCTAAAGTCGTGTTTAATTGCTTAATTTCTTCAGCGGCTGCACGTTTTTCACTGATATCTGTATTGGTACCCACCCAGCGCACAATATTGCCAGCATCATCGCGAACTGCAAACGCTCTTGTTAAAAACCAACGAAAAACACCATCAGCGCCGCGTAACGGAAACTCATCTTCAAAAGGCGCTCCAGTTGCAATTGAAGTTTTCCACGCTTCAATCACCTTGGGTAGTAGCACTGGGTCATGTACCGTTTGCCAACCCCAGCCTGCCATTTGCTCAGCCGTAGTACCTGTATATTCAAACCAGCGTTGGTTATACCAGTATAAAAATCCCTCTGAATTAGCCATCCAAGCCAGTTGTGACATAGCGTTTACCATGGTGCGAAACTGCTCTTCACTGGCTTGCAGGGCATCTTCTGCACGTTTGCGTGCACTAATATCACGCACTACTTTTGAAACGCCAACAACATTACCTGAAGCGTCTTTAATGGCTGATATTCTGACATTTACATTGATTTCACTACCATCTTTACAAAGCCGAACGGCATCGAAAGATTGAATTTCGCCGCCATTTTTGATCAGGTTTAAAGCATCAAACCCGTCTTGTTGTTCCTCAAGAGGTATGAGCTTGCTAATAGATAAACCTTTAATTTCTTTAGCGGAGTAACCAAATATTTTCTCAGCACCTGGGTTCCAAGTGATAATTTTTCCATCTAAACTACCACCAATAATTGCGTCTTCAGAAGATTTAATGATAGCCGCCAAGCGCAGAGTTTCATCTTCAATCTGGCGTCGCTCTTCATCTACACTGTTTAAGTCTCTGGCATTCCACCACGCTAAAATACTAAAAATAAGCACATTAGAAGTAGCAAATAGCGTTAAGCCAAACTCAGTATCGTACAAACCTGCTTGCTGACCTTTAAGCCGCAACCAGCCTGTAAGCAGTGGCAAAGTAAGCGTAAGCGGCAAGACTCTGCGCACCATAGCACCTCCAAAGTGGTGATTGGTGATCACTGTCATTAACCCTTGTGTTGGTTGTGCGCAAAAAATACTTAAACCAAATACAAAAAATAATACAGCACCAGCCAGCGGTACCGCCGTGCTGCTAAAAACACCATATAGCTCTGTAACACCATACAAATAAGCGACCAGCGCAATAAATCCAACAAGCGAACCAATTAAAGCTAACCACTGCGAAGCAATTAAACTCAGTTTAGAGTTGGCGCTGAGTAACCACAAAGCCACACCAAATATCACAATATTTAAAGCGGTTGCATGGGCCATTCTGCCAGGGAAGCTTGCTGATGTAGTTGAAGATGTGTCAAGGAAGAGTAATTCATCTATTTTCAGTTGAATATTAAATAAATACTGAATTAGAGTCAGGCCACCCAACGTAATGGGTATAACAACACAAACTTTAAATAAAAAAATCCATTTTTTATGACTTAAGGTAGAGACTTGTAGCCAAAGTGCTGTACCCAGAAAAATAAAACAAATTGCAGTATTAGGCTTAACACTAGCCGCATTTGGACTAACATTTTTGAGGATATTGACATCAAATATCCAGCTGAAAAGCGTGAGAACGCCAATGCTGATGACTGAAATACTAACCGCGCTTGAGAATCGCCTAAATGGGCGAATAAAATCTTGCTCAATATTGGCTGTTTTTAGCATGACAAATGGTTGTGATACGGCATCGTTAGCTGGCGCAAACGATTGAGACAACCATCAAGATAATTTAAGACCAGTGTAAAAAGAATATCAACTGTTGTCAAAAATCGACTGAGTATGCACTGTAAAGTTAAACCTGCTAGTTTCAACATTTCTGTGGATCATCCTAAATATGTCCAAGTTAGTGTGTCGCTTTGAGTCTTAAAATAAACGTGTACTACAAATACGACTAAGGTGCATGCTTGACTAAATCGTAACCGAAACAAATTACTTTGACCACTAATCAATAGAGCTCAATCAACTTAATTTACAAATCATTTTATTGGGCTAATAACGCGTTGTCAAATCTTGTTTTTTCTATTTAATGCAAATACTTACCAAAATTTCATTGCTACTTAATTTGACCTAATTTGCGCTAGTTAAAAGTGTGATTCTACCTATCTTAAAGCAGCTAGTTTACCGCTTTATTTAAATTAGCCTTTTTTCAAGTGATATAAAGCCAGCAACTTTCATTTAATTTTCCAAAAACCGAATAAGTATTCGAGCTTTAGTGCGCTGACAGTTGTTTTGCGAATATTTAAATCTGCCAACATTCTGATTATAAACAAAATTTACAATAGTTTACTGTTTTATAGTCGTTGATATGTCACAAAGCAACTATGATTAAAATCTTATTGAAAATTCCAATAAATAACCAATAAAAAATTTTATGTCAGGAGTCATCAATTGTTTAATTCCATCAAGATGAAAGCTATTTTTATCAGTTTATTGTGTGTGTTCAGTACAGCGCATGCAACTGAAGAAAAAGTGCTTAATGTTTATAACTGGTCAGACTATATTGCGCCAGATACGATTAGTAATTTTGAAAAAGAAACTGGCATTAAAGTGAATTACACCACTTTTGATAGTAACGAAACACTACACAAAAAATTACTAGCGAAAAAGGGTGAATACGACATTGTCATGCCTTCATCAAATTGGGCAAAATTACAAATAAATGCTAAGTTAGTACAAAAGATTGATAAATTTAAGCTACCAAACTTAAAAAATCTTGATCCACGAATTTTAGCGCAGCTTAGATCAGCAGATCCTTACAATAGTTATTTGGTTAACTGGCTTTGGGGATACACAACAGTTGGAGTAAATGTTGATAAAGTGACAAAAGTGCTAGGTAAAACACGAGTGCCAGATAACTTATGGGCTCTGGTTTTTAATCCAGTTTATACCGCTAAACTTAAATCATGCGGTATTAGTTTTTTAGATACACCTACTGATGTTTGGCCTGCGGCACTACATTTTTTAGGTAAAAATCCTTACAGTAATATTGCATCCGATTACTATGAGGCGTATGAGTTAGTTAAAAAAGTGCGCCCAGACATTGCGGCGTTTAACTCAGCTGGGCAAATTGACTCATTCGCAAAAGGTAACACGTGCATATCTATAGGTTGGGCGGGTGATTTTAGCCAAGCTAACAAACGTGCAAATGCAATATTAGGCGACCAAAATATTGTGCCAGTTGTACCTAGCACAGGTGCTTTTATGTTTATGGATAGCATGGCAATACCAGTGAACGCTAAACATGTAGAAAACGCTCATTTATTTATTGACTATATCTTGCGCCCTAAAGTACACGCTAGCTTAACCAATGCGGTGAATTATGCGAACCCTAATTTAGCGTCTATACCATTTGTAGATGAAGATATTCAACATAACCCGGGCGTATTTTTGAATTCAAGTGATATGAAACGCTTAATACCTGTTAAAAGTATTGATGATGCAACTAGAAAGTTAGCAGAAGAGTTATTTTTGAAATTGAAACTGAATCAATAATAAAATAATAGAAGGCTCGCGTTGCCTAATTAAAATATTGAATGCTGGCTTAAAGTATTGAGTATGAGTTTAAAAGTTTTGGCCTACCGAATGGCTTCAACAGCTTAGTAACAAGCACTCATAAGTAAAAAATTACTCAATATTAAGATGATAAATTAAACCTCAGTCTAATTAAGTTTTAGCCTGATTAAGCTTCGGTAAGTGGCAACGCAAATCCTTCTTTCACTTCCTCCATTACAATGTAACTTCGCGACTCTTGCGCGCCTGGTAATGTGAGCAAAATATCTCCTAGTAAAATACGGTAATCGGCCATTTTGGCTATACGTGCTTTAATTAAATAATCAAAATCACCTGATACTAAATGGCACTCCAAAACACTAGGTAGTTTAAGTATTTCTTGTTTAAATTTGCCAAAAATTGCACCTGACTTAGTCGATAGTTTGAGTTCTACAAATACCAGTAAGCCCAAGCCAAGCGCGTGTGGGTCTAGCCTGGCGTGGTAACCAGTAATCACGCCTTCTTTTTCAAGGTTTTTCACACGCTCGCTACATGGCGTGACTGATAAGCCAACACGCTCAGCCAATTCAGTAATTGCAATACGTGCATCTGCCTGCAATACACTTAAAATTTTATGGTCAATTTTGTCTAGCTCACGAATATTATGTGTACGAATGCGCATGATTTTCTCTGCTTAATTAAAGTGAATATTGATGATGTCATCATCTATTAAGATAGCGTTAATGGTTATTATTGGCAGAAATGATTAGAGTTTTTATTGCAGTAAAAACTAAAAACACCTGTTTCGTCATTCAGAGCAACGCTAAGAATCCAGCTTTTAGCTACACTGCTTACTACTGCGCTGCATAATACAACTAAAAAAAACACCTTACTAAAACTTTAACAAAAAATCTAATTTTTATTTAGTATTTAGTATATAAAACTTTTTTATTAATAAAAATAGCATAAATACGCTATAAAAAACAATATTTAAGTGAATTTGATGTGTATTTATTTCATAAAATAACAAATACATATTAAGGACTAAGTGACCATGAAAGTGCTGATATTAGGGTCTGGCGTAGTAGGTGTCACAAGCGCATATTACTTGGCTAAAAATGGTTTTGAAGTAACGGTGATAGACCGCCAGCCAGCCGTTGGGCTAGAAACTAGCTACGCCAATGCAGGCCAAGTTTCTCCTGGGTATTCTGCGCCATGGGCTGCACCTGGCGTGCCGATGAAAGCGCTCAAATGGCTGTTTCAACGCCATGCACCGTTAGCGTTAAAGCCAGATTTTACGGCTTGGCAAATAGAGTGGACTTTAAAGCTGTTGATGAACTGCAACGCCGCCAGCTACGCCCGCAACAAAGAGCGCATGGTACGCTTGGCAGAATATAGTCGTGACTGCTTGGGGGCATTACGTAGCGATGTGGGACTTATTTACGAAGGTCGCCAGGGCGGCACTTTGCAAGTATTTCGTACACAAAAACAGCTAGATGCCGAAGCCAAAGATATAGCCGTATTGAGTGAAATGGGTGTGCCATTTGAGCACTTAGACCCCGATGGTTGCGCGCGCATAGAGCCTGCACTGGCATTGGTAAAAGATAAATTATTAGGTGGTTTGCGCCTGCCGCATGATGAAACGGGAGATTGCCAACTATTCACAACTAACTTGGCGATTGAGGCTAAAGCGCTTGGTGTGATCTTCCGCCAAGGTGTCAATATTGAGCAGTTGTTAGTTGAAAATGGCAAGCTGAATGGTGTGAAAATCACTACCGATGCGGGTGCTGAAATATTACAGGCAGACCAATATGTGGTGGCACTTGGTAGCTATTCACGCGAGTTAATGCAAGGTTTAGGCTTGCAGATTCCTGTGTATCCAGTGAAAGGATATTCACTCACCGTGCCAATTATTGACGCCTCTGCCGCACCGATTTCAACCGTAATGGATGAAACTTACAAAGTAGCGATTACCCGATTTGATAACAGAATTAGAGTAGGGGGTATGGCTGAGTTAGCCGGTTTTGATTTAAGCCTTAACCCACGTCGCCGCGAAACGCTTGAAATGGTCCTTCACGGTTTATTCCCTAATGGAGGCGATGTCACAAAAGCCCAGTTTTGGACAGGCCTGCGCCCCATGACGCCAGACGGCACGCCCATCATTGGCAAAGCTTCTAGCCAATTTAACAATGTTTGGCTCAACACTGGCCACGGTACGCTAGGCTGGACAATGGCTTGCGGCTCAGCACAGGTGTTGAGCGATTTAATGACAGACAAAAAGCCTGTAATTCAAGCGGACGATTTGGCGTTAAGTCGGTACAATTAGACCATGTTATCTAGTGTAAAAATTGTAATCACGGTCATTCCGTGCTTGACTTTGAGCCTGCCCCTTACCGCGATACGAGGGAATCCAGTGATGTTAAAGACTCTGAATCCCGACTCTCGTGGGAATGACAGCTTTAGGTGTTAATTTAAGTATGTCTCGTCCTGCTATCGCTCACATCAATCTTGATGCTTTTCGCCATAATTATCGCGTTGCCAAGCAACATCATGGCGGTAAAGCGCTGGCCGTTATTAAGGCAAATGCATATGGTCACGGCGCGGTGCAATGCGCTAAAGCGATAGAAGGTGAAGCCGATGGTTTTGCAGTTGCGTGTTTAGAAGAAGCTTTGCAGCTGCGTGAAGCGGGTATTAAAAACCCTATTTTGTTGTTAGAGGGTTTTTTTGAAGCGGCTGAATTACCAGAAATAATCGCCAATGATTTGTGGCTGGTGA
>JANNBX010000061.1:0-23189 GCA_031385945.1 Methylophilaceae bacterium
CTGTAACGAAGTTGTTGGCAATGAAGACAAGTTTTGTGGCTTTTGCGGGACGCCAGCACTGAGTTAGTACCGCATGATTGGTATTTACATTATCGGCGACGAAATCCTCTCAGGTAAGCGAGTAGATAAGCATCTCACACAAGCGATTCAAATACTCAAATCACGCGGTTTACAGCTGGCTTGGGCGGAGTATTTGGCGGATGATGCGGCGCGGCTTACGGCTAGTTTTAAGCGTAGTTTGAGTGGAGATGACATCGTATTTAGCTTCGGTGGCATAGGCGCCACGCCTGATGATTACACGCGCCAAGCGGCAGCGTATGCTTTAAATGTGCCAATTGAGCGACATAAAGGCGCAGTGGCTGAGATTGAGGCGCAGTTTGGTGAGGGCGCATACCCTAAACGCGTACTGATGGCGGATTTTCCAGCGGGTGCGCAGATGATACCGAATCCTTTTAATCGTGTTGCAGGTTTTGCCATTGGCTTAAATCCGCAAAAATCTAGCCATTATTTTCTGCCAGGCTTTCCCAGTATGGCATGGCCGATGATGGAGTGGGTTTTAGATACGCACTACGCGCACTTATTTCACCAAGTTAAAGTAGTAGAAGCCGCAATTTTAGTGCGCGATGCAGGTGAAAGTCAGCTGATTGATTTGATGGATGTGATAGTCAAAAATCACCCCGAAACCAAGTTGTTTAGCCTGCCCAGATTAGCGGGCGAGCCCGGAAACTTAGTGCGCACCATTGAGCTTGGGGTTAAAGGTGAAGCGCTTGCAGTGAGTTTGGCTATCGCAGAGATTAAAGCGGGTGTTAGCGCCGCTGGGTTTGTTTGGGAGCCGATTTAGTTCTTACTAACACCACAAAACTAACTCTTACTCAAAGCTTAATGACGCCCACATAACTTTCAACAATTACTTAATCTTTACCAAGCTACTTGTTTGCCATCATAAGTAATAAATTCCCCCGTGTTTGCCAAGCTTAAATCCGCAATCACCTTGCACATACCTGCCACGCTGGTCGGCGCGTCAATCAAGCCGTTCGGGCCACCCATATCTGTTTGCACCCAGCCTGGGTGTAGCGTTAACACCGCAATTCCACTGGTTTTTAAGTCAATAGATAAACTCTTCATCACCATATTCACCGCACACTTACTGGTGCGATAAATATAACTCCCACCGCCGCCGTTATCATCAATACTGCCCATCTTGCTAGAAAGCGTCACCAGCTTTTTTAACCGACCTTTGGCAAGCAATGGCGCAAAAGCCTCCGCCATTTTCATCGGCGCAATCGTGTTAATTTTAAACGCCTTCAACCAATCTGCTTCATTCGTATCCCCAAAACTGCTCTCAGGGTAAATGCCTGCATTGTTAATTAGAACATCAATCGCGACATCTTTAAGCTGCGCACTCAGCGCCGAGATCGTAGAAAAATCGCCCACATCAAGGCTGTAAATCTGGATATTCGTGTGCCCAGCAGCCAACCCCCTCAACGCCTCAGCCGATTGTGGCTCACGACAACACGCCAAAACCTGCCAACCATCAAAGGCATATTGTTTGGTAAACTCAAGCCCTAAACCACGATTAGCGCCTGTAATAAGAATAGTGTGATTGTTCATATAGTCTGATTGATTTTCGAGAAAGGTTTAAGAAAAACTATTTTAATCCGAATTCGAAAATAAAAAAGCCACATCCGAAGATATGGCTTTTTTATTGGGTTACGCTGCTTTGTAAGTCCCTGAAAATGGTGGTGAAAGAGGGACTTGAACCCTCGACCCCAGGATTATGAATCCTGTGCTCTAACCAGCTGAGCTACATCACCGTTTTGATCATTTGTTGAAGCGTAAAAATTAAAATTTCAGCAAGGGCGCAATTCTAGTGTTTTGGGGGGCAATTGTCAAAAAGAGTTTGTTAAATTCAGCATAATCATTAGTTTAGTTAGGTTTAATTTGATGAATGCGAGTTTAACTGGCTATTTAGTTGGTTTCTCCACGTCGGTATTGTACGGCTTCGGCAATGTGCGCTGATTTTATGGCGGGCTCATTGGCTAAATCGGCGATTGTGCGAGCGACTTTTAATATACGGTGATACGCTCTAGCTGATAAGTTTAGGCGTGCAATGGCGGTTTTGAGTAAGGTTAAGCCTGCATCGTCGGGCTGGCAGTGGGCTTCTATTTCAAGGTTGCCGAGTGCGAAGTTGGCTTTACCTTGGCGGTTGAGTTGTATGGTTCTGGCGTTTTCGACACGCGTTCTGATTGTTGCACTGCTTTCAGCGATGGTTTTGCTGGTGAGTTCGCTTTCTTTTAGTGCGGGCACTTCTAACAGCAAATCAATGCGGTCTAGCAATGGGCCTGAAATTTTAGCGCGGTAACGGCTAACTTGGTCTGGCGTGCAGCGGCACTTGTTGTTGAAATGACCTAGGTAGCCGCATGGGCAGGGATTCATGGCGGCTAGTAGTTGGAATGATGCTGGAAAATCAGCTTGTCTAGCGGCGCGTGAAATGGTGATATGACCACTTTCTAGCGGTTCACGTAATACTTCTAGTACTTTTCTATCAAATTCGGGTAGCTCATCTAAAAATAACACGCCATTGTGCGCAAGACTGATTTCGCCGGGGCGGGGTATGCCGCCACCGCCGACCAGCGCCACGCCAGAGGCGGTATGGTGGGGCGAACGGTAGGGTCGGCGCTTCCAATTTTCTAGTTTATAGCTGCCGTTGAGTGATTGTATGGCGGCACTTTCTAATGCCTCAGTTTCGGTCATGCTGGGTAATATGCCCGCAAATCGTGCGGCGAGCATACTTTTGCCAGTGCCGGGCGGGCCGCTCATGAGTACGCTGTGGCCACCTGCGGCAGCAATTTCTAACGCACGTTTTGCGCCTGATTGGCCTTTAACTTCATTAAAATCTGGGTAAATGCTGGTATTTGCGGTGGCAGCGGCTTCAAGTTGTTTCAGTAAAGTATGTCCACTCAAGTGAGCACATACCTCTAATAATGACTTTGCAGGGTAAATAATCGCTGTTTGCACCAAAGACGCCTCTGATGCACTATTTTGGGGCAGTATGAATGCGCGCTTGGTTTTATTGGGCAGATTCGATTTATGCACCATGTGATACGTCATTGCTAACGCACCACGAATAGGGCGTAACTCACCTGTTAGGGCAAGCTCTCCAGCAATCTCATAGCGGCTGAGTGGCTCTTTGGGTATTTGGCCGCTAGCCGCTAGTATGCCTAGCGCTATTGGTAAATCGTAGCGGCCGCTTTCTTTTGGTAAATCAGCAGGTGCTAGGTTGACAGTAATGCGCCGCGCGGGGAATTCGAATTGCGCCGTTAAAATGGCGGCTCGTACACGGTCTTTACTTTCTTTCACTTCGGCTTCTGGTAGGCCGACAATCGTGAAGCTTGGCAAGCCATTGGCAAGATGCACTTCTACAATGACTTCTGGTGCGTCCATGCCGCTTAGTGCGCGGCTATACAAAACAGCTAAGCTCATTGGTTTGCTTTCATTGCTACATTTGTTGTAGCGTTATTATTGTTATTGAGCGCTTAAAAACCGCTTGTGAGTTACCTAGCAAAAAAGCCACGTAATAATAATTAAGCCAGCAAAACTGCCCTAAATCGCTAATTGTTGTTTTTTTGCAACAAAGCTTCTAGTTCAGCTAACTTTTTTTCAAGCTCATCTAGTTTCTGCCTTGTGAGCCTTAATACATCAGCTTGTACGTCAAATTCTTCTTTGGTGACGAGATCTAATTTGGTGAGCGCGCCCTTTAATAGTGCGTGAATATTTTTATCTAAATCAGTTAGCGGGCTATTTTGAGCCACCTCTCTGATTTTATTTGATAAATCTTCAAAAAACTGTTTCTTTTCCATGATGACCTTTACATAAACACGAGTGAATTAGCTTGGCTTTGTATAGTGTCGCACCAAATTAGTGCGATAACTATTTGTAAATAAACAACTTTTTAATTTTGATGATTATGACAATCCGTTTAAAATTAAATTGTTGGAATTGCTAGAAAATTATTGGCATATAAATTGCTAATTTTCTAGTCAGTAATCTCTAGAATTGGGTTGGTGGCGGTACCCATTAACTTTAATATAAATAGTTATATTTAACTACCAGATAAAGGAAATAAAATGCAAAAATCACTTTTACTTATTGCTGTTTTAGCTGCAGTAGCAGCTTCATCAACAGCTTATGCTGAAGATGCTGCACCAGCAGCTGTTTCACCTTGGACAGTAACAAGCAATGTAAGCGTAGTAAGTAATTATTATGCTCGCGGCGTATCACAATCATGGAATATGCCAGCTATTCAAGGTGGCCTAGACGTTACTCACTCGAGCGGTTTTTACGCTGGTGCATTCGGCTCATCAATTTCAGAGCGTACTTATGTAGGCGCAAGCACTGAGTTTGACTTATACGGTGGCTACAACGGCACTATTTCAGCAGTTGAAGGCTTAGGCTGGACTGTTGGTGCAATTGGTTACTACTATCCAGGTGGTGGTTGGGACAAATATCAGGCTTTAACAGACTCTCCAGGTAGAAAAGGTGTGGGTAACGAAGTTCGTGAAGACTTCACAACTTACGAAGGTAATGTTGGTTTGTCATACAAATGGTTGAGTGCAAAAGCATCTGTAACACTTGGCGAGTGGTATGGCGCTAATAAAGATACAGGTTGGACGAAAAGCTCAAGCGGTACTACTTACATTGAGTTGAACGCAAACGTGCCATTGCCAGTGTGGGGCTTAAACTTTATTGCTCACGTTGGTCGTTTAGATGTTAAAGGTGAGTTAAGCAGAGACCCGGCATTTGCAAACGCTAATGGCGCAACAATTGTTGAAACTAAAGCTGATATGACAGATTATAAAATCGGTTTGAGTAAAGCATTCAAAATTGCACAATCTGAAGGTTGGAACGCAGGTTTATATGTTACTGGCGGCACTAATGGTGGCTCAAATGGCTACTGGGGCACTAAAGGCTACGGTGGATCAAGCTTCACAACAACACCTGGTAGCAAAGACTTAACAGACGACACATTGATTTTAACAATTGGTCGCGCGTTTTAATTTTTAGTTGTTGAGTTTGTAGAATTTAATAAAAGAGCAGGTTTAACCTGCTCTTTTATTTTGTAGTAAGGTTTTAATAGTGAGTCTGCTTTTATTTATAAACGCAAGCCAGCTAAAGATTCAGTAATTGTTTAGTGGCGGCGTTGTTTGTGATGTAACGCGCAATAGCTTGCTAAAAAGTGTGAATGATTTGAATGAACGATTGAAAGATAATTTTTAGACCAGTCACTTTTGGCATAACTTTTGCTCATGTAGTTGGGTGTTATGAAGGTCAATTTGTTGGTGTTGCTGGCTGTACTGATTGATTGTTCTTTGGAATTATTTTTATTTATTTAACGGAAGGACTGCAAATGAAATTCGTATCTGCCATTATCAAGCCATTTAAGCTTGATGAAGTGCGCGAGGCTTTATCCAATATCGGCGTTCAGGGTATTACTGTTACCGAGGTTAAAGGCTTTGGTCGCCAAAAGGGGCACACTGAGCTTTATCGTGGCGCTGAATACGTGGTGGACTTTTTACCAAAAGTAAAACTAGAAGTTGCCATTAAAGACGACATGCTAGACCAAGTGATTGAGGCGATTGAGAAATCAGCCGCTACAGGGAAAATTGGCGATGGCAAAATTTTTGTCACAAATTTAGAACAAGCAATTCGCATTCGCACCGGTGAAACCGGCGTTGAAGCGCTATAAGGAGAATGGAATGAATAAACTACTTTCTACTCTAGCTCTGGTGTCGGCCTTAGGTTTTGGCCTGCTAGGAGTTAACGGTTTAAGCTACGCAGAAGATGCAGCACCTGCAGCCCCACAAGCAACTGAAGTATTAGTCCCTGAAGTTACATTGCCAGCCGCTGCAGCACCTGCCGAAGCGCCAGCAGTGGTTGAAGCAGCACCTGCTGAGGCGGTTGTAACCGCTGAAGTTGCAGCCGTTGAAGCAGCACCTGCACCAACGCCTAATAAGGGTGATACAACATTTTTGTTAATTGCAACGATCTTAGTCATTATGATGAGCTTGCCAGGCTTGGCATTGTTTTACGGCGGTTTAGTGCGCTCTAAAAACATGCTGTCAGTGCTTATGCAAATTTTCAGTATTTTTGCAGTGATTACTGTGTTGTGGGCTTTGTACGGCTACTCAGTTGCGTTTACCGAAGGTAATGCGTTTTTTGGTGGCTTTAACCGTGCATTTCTAGCTGGTATTTATGACCCAGCAACAGGTACAGTGGCAAACGCAGCATCATTTAGTAAGGCTACACCCATTCCTGAATTCGTGTTTGTGGCTTTCCAAGCAACGTTTGCGGCAATTACCGTAGCGTTGGTAGTAGGTGGTTTTGCTGAGCGTATGAAGTTTTCAGCAGTGTTGTTATTCTCAGTATTGTGGTTCACATTCTCATACTTGCCGATTGCGCACATGGTTTGGTACTGGGCAGGTCCTGATGCTTACACAACGGCTGATGCAGCGACAGCGGCTTCTGCTACAGCTGGTTAGTTATGGCAAAAAGGTGCATTAGACTTTGCAGGCGGTACAGTGGTACATATTAACGCGGGTGTTGCTGGTTTAGTCGGTGCAATTATGGTTGGCAAACGTGTTGGTTTTGGTAAAGAAGCATTTACACCGCACAGCCTTACAATGACCATGATTGGTGCTTCATTATTGTGGGTGGGTTGGTTTGGTTTCAATGCTGGTTCAGCACTTGAGGCAGGCGGCACAGCTACATTAGCATTTGCAAATACATTGTTTGCAACATCAGCAGCAACATTAACTTGGCTAGCTTGTGAGTGGTTCTTAAAAGGCAAACCATCTATGTTGGGCGCGGCTTCTGGCGCGGTTGCTGGTTTAGTTGCAATTACACCAGCTTGTGGTTGGGTTGGTATTGGCGGCGGCTTAGCCATAGGTGCGCTTGCTGGTATCGTTTGCTACTGGGGCGTAACAGGTCTTAAACGGTTGATTGGTGCAGATGATGCGCTAGACGTTTTTGGTATTCACGCTGTTGGTGGTATTTTAGGTGCGATTTTAACAGGTGTCTTTAACACTTGGAGCCTAGGTGGTACTGGTATCTACGATTACGTGAATAACGTATGGATTGATACAGCTATCGGTACACAAGTTTGGATTCAAACCCAAGCGGTATTAACTGCAGTAGTTTGGTCTGCTGTTGTAGCATTTATTGTGTTTAAAATTGTAGATATCTTGATTGGCCTACGCCCATCAGAAGATGCAGAACGCGAAGGCTTAGATATTACTGAGCATGGCGAAAGTGCATATCACTACTAAAATTAAATAAGTGGCTGAACACTGCCACTACTTAATTTAAAAACGGACGCGCAAGCGTCCGTTTTTGTTTGTGCGCTAGCTTTGCGTTAGTAAGATATTGTTGTACTTTTTTATTTAGAACTTTATGTATTTAGAACTTTTGTATTTAGAACTTTTGCCATTAGTCCTTTGCACTCAGTACTTTTACAAATAGTGGTCAGATCAACTATTTAGACCAGTTGCCTAGCAAATGCCATTGAATTTTGCTTGTTTAGCGCAACATAAGCTAGAATCTAAAAAAATGTTGAAAGCTAGCTCATGGTTCCTCACCTCACCACCGCCTTAAATGGCCCTCTACTCAAGCTCGAAAAAAGTATGTTGGCTAATATGCCAGCCATAGAACACTGGTTTCGTAGCCAATGGTTAGAAACAGCCTCACCCTTTTATGCGAGTGTTGATCTGCGTAATGCGGGTTTTAAATTAGCGCCAGTTGATACTAATTTGTTCCCGGGCGGATTTAATAATCTAAATCCTGATTTTTTGTCGCTCTGCGTGCAAGCCGCTATGGTGGCTGTTGAAAAAGTTTGCCCTGAGGCACATCGCTTACTGATTATTCCTGAAAACCATACGCGTAATACCTACTATTTACGTAATGTGGTTGAGCTTGTTCATATCTTTAAAAGCGCAGGCTTAGATGTGCGTGTAGGTAGTATTAACCCAGAAATCACCGCGCCCACTTATCTTGAAACGCATGACGGTCAAACGCTATTGTTAGAGCCAGTGGTGCGTAAAGGTAACCGTTTAACGTTGAATGCTTTTGAGCAAAGACCAGCGTTTGATAGCTGTGCGGTATTGCTTAATAATGATTTATCGGGCGGTATTCCTGCCATACTTGAAAACCTAGAACAATCGATGATTCCGCCGCTACATGCTGGCTGGGCTACGCGTCGTAAATCACAGCATTTTGCCGCCTACAATCGGGTGGTTAAAGAGTTTGCAGCTTTGCTGAATATCGATGAGTGGCTATTAAACCCTTATTTTGAAGTAGCAACAGGCATTGATTTTCATGCGCGTGTGGGTGAGGATGATTTGGCCGCTAAGGTAGAAAGCTTGCTCGCAAAAATCAAACTAAAATATGATGAATATGGCGTCAGCCAAGATCCGTTTGTAATTGTAAAAGCCGATGCTGGCACTTACGGTATGGGCATTATGACGGTGAAATCATCTGACGATGTGCGTGATTTAAACCGTAAACAACGCAATAAAATGTCGGTAATTAAAGAAGGTCAATCCGTTAGTGAAGTCATCATTCAAGAGGGTGTTTATACTTTTGAAAGTATAAACGACGGTATTGCCGAGCCCGTGGTCTATATGATGGACCACTTTGTAGTGGGCGGATTTTACCGCGTGCATACAGGCCGTGGCATAGACGAAAACTTAAATGCGCCGGGTATGGCGTTTGTACCGCTAGCGTTTGAAAGCTGTTGCACCGTGCCAAATGATGCTGCGCCGCCAGACGCCCCCCCAAACCGCTTTTATGCGTATGGTGTGGTAGCTCGGTTAGCTTTATTGGCGGCGGCTTTAGAGTTGCAAGAAAACGACCCACTGAATCAATAAATGCTACAAAAACTCACTCTGTGATTCCGACGAAAGTCGGAATCTAATGACGTTAAAGGCACGGAGTGACGACTATCGTTATAATCATCTAATATGAAATTATTATTTATACTTGACCCACTGATCAGCCTAAAGCCCTATAAAGATACCAGCTTGGCTATCATGCGTGAGGCTGCTCAACGCGGGCATGAACTTTATGTTTGTGCGCAACATGATGTATTTTTACAACGCGAAAAAGTGTATGTTTCAACACAACATTTTGTGTTTCAAGATGCTGAGATTTATTATCACTTGGGTGAAAAACAAACGCAAAAACCTGCTGATTTTGATGCGGTGATTAACCGTAAAGACCCGCCGTTTGATAACGAGTATTTGTATCTTACTTATTTGTTAGAGCTGGCAGTAAGCCAAGACGCAATCGTTCTGAACAATCCGCAATCAGTACGCGATTGGAATGAGAAGTTAGCAGTGACGAATTTTCCGCAATTTACGCCAGAATTTTTAGTGACTGCCAAAACTGATCTAATTCTTGAGTTTTTAGCTGAATACCAAGATATTGTGATTAAGCCGCTAGATGGCATGGGCGGTAGCGGTATTTTTAGGCTCAAAACAGATGACCCTAATTTAGGCGTTATTTTAGAAACTGCTACGCAATTCAATACCAAAACCATTATGGCGCAGCGCTATTTGCCCGCTATTTTACAAGGCGATAAACGTATTATCGTCATTGATGGCAAGCCGCTTGATTACGCCCTTGCACGCATTCCTAAAGCTGGTGAAACGCGCGGAAATTTAGCGGCTGGCGGCACAGGCGTTGTACAATTATTAACAGCAAAAGATCGTGAAATTGCTGAAACAATAGGTAAAACACTCAAACAAAAAGGCTTTTTTTTAGTGGGTTTAGATGTGATTGGCGAACATTTAACTGAAATCAATGTAACTAGCCCAACAGGAATGGTAGAAATTGCCGCACAAACTCAGCATTTAGCGCTACAGTGCAAACCAGCTGCTATTTTGGTGGACGCATTAGAGCGTTTGGTAGCGCATGATTAGTCGGTTGGTTAAGTTATGTTTGTTAGTACTTACTCTTGGCTTAGCTTTGGCTGGCTGCGCTAAAGAGCCAATTTATCAAACAAAAAGTTATGTATTTGGCACGCTGGTAGACATCACGATTGTTGGCGAAAATGAAGATAAAGCGCGTGCTGCAGCAAGCGACGTAATGCAACGTTTTCAGGCCTTACACAATCAATTACACCCATGGGAAATGGGTAGTGAGTTGGCCGCTTTAAATGATGCATTCGCCCACGAAAATCAGCCCGTACCTATTTCACCAAGTTTAGCGGCCATTATTGGCACTGCTCAGCAGCTAGCTACGCAGTCAAATGGATTATTTAATCCCGCAATTGGCGGCTTAATTGTCACTTGGGGTTTTCAGCGTGATGAATTTAAACCTATCAAAGTTGATGATATTACAATCAAACAATGGGTTGCTGCAAAGCCGGCTTTGTCTGATTTGGTCATTCAAAACGGAAAGATTTTCACAATAAATAACAATGTGCGTTTAGATATGGGTGGCTTTGCTAAAGGCTATGCACTCGATATGGCGCGGCGTGATTTGTTGCAAAAAGGCATTAAAAACGCGCTTGTAAATTTGGGCGGTAATATTATTGCCATCGGTCAGCACGGTAAGAAGCCTTGGCGCGTAGGTATTCAGCACCCGCGACAAGCAGGTGCTATTGCCGTGCTTGATTTAGTCGATGGCTGGGCAATTGGCACATCAGGCGATTATCAACGCTATTTTGAGCAAGATGGCAAACGCTACTGCCATATTATTGACCCACGCACTGGCTACCCAGTGCAAGGCGTGCAAGCGGTTACGGTGTTAATTCCACCTGCAAAAAACGCAGGTTTGTTATCAGATGTGACTTCTAAGCCAATATTTATCAGCGAGAAAAGTCAGCGATTAAGTGTTGCAAAAAAAATGGGTGTAGAAAACGTGATGCTTATTGATGATAAAGGGCAGGTTTTTGCGACACCTGCAATGCAAAAGCATATCCAACTGCTAGATAATCATGCGCCTTTGGCAACGTTACAGTAAGCAGTTTATCAACAGCCAATTTAAGCCATTATTGGGCGACTGGTTGGTTATATTATTGAGCATTGGCTTAGTGATTTTTTTGTTTGGCGCGCTTTGGCAAAGTAACCCCGCTAGCCGCCTGCAAATTCGCCAAGGCAACCAAATTGTCGGTCAATATACATTAAATCAAAACCGAACTATTCATATACAAGGCCCGCTGGGCGACTCTATTATCCAAATTAGCCATCAAGCAGGTAAAAATGAAGGTCAAGTACGTTTCACAAGCTCGCCGTGTAGTAGCCAATACTGCGTACATCAAGGCTGGCTCAAGCGAGCAGGGCAAGTAGCGGTTTGCCTGCCTAATCAAGTCAGTATCGAGTTGCTGGGCGAAACCAAGCCTTATGACACGCTAAATTATTAAGACTTATTTATGCCTAAATTGTGCGCTTAATTTTGTTCTAAATTCTGCCCACGTTAACTTGATAGCTAGGTATTGAATTTGTTTATAAATATGCTTTGTAAATATAGCGCCCAGCGCTGAAGCTACAGAGCGAAATTTACACGCGTATGTCTGATAAACTTTTTTATCAAAGTCAGCGTTATCAAGTAAAATCAACGCTTTAGCTTAATGAATAAAGATCTCGTTTGAATATTGCCCAACAAATTGCCGCCCTAGCTGTAAACGCCGTATTAAATGGCCGTAACCTCACACTCGCTCTGCCTGAAGCGCTGCTTATTTACGCAGACGCCACGCCACAGCAGCGCGCCACCGCGCAAGATTTAAGCTATGGCACTCTACGTTATTATGGCGAGGTTGAAGCTTATTTGAGTCAGCTATTAGAAAAGCCATTAGACGACAAACGGCTATTTTGCCTATTATCAGTGGCTATTTATCAGCTTTTACACGACAAAGCTGAAAGTTTTACCGTGGTTAATCAAGCAGTCATTGCGGCAGCGCAATTTAAAAAGCCAGTCACTAAGCCGTGGGCCAAAGGCTTGGTAAATGGTGTTTTACGTAACTTTTTACGTCAGCAAAACGACATCAAACAAACTATTTCAACCAACGAAGTAGCACTTTATTCTTACCCAATTTGGTGGATCAATAAGCTTAAAAAGCAGTACCCTAGCAGCTGGCAAGCTATTTTGGAGGCGGGTAATCAACACCCGCCGATGACTTTGCGTATTAACAAGCGTCAAACAGATGTTGCACAATATCAAAAAAACTTGAGCGATTTAGGTTATGCATCTAGCATACTGAGCGATACAGCGCTGATGCTAGAAAAGCCTTTACCAGTTGAGCAGTTATTGGGTTTTGCAACAGGCGAGGTTTCGGTACAAGATCTTGGCGCACAATATATTGCCGAGTTGTTAGATTTGAAGCCAGAGCAACATGTGCTAGACGCTTGCTGCGCGCCTGGTGGCAAAACTGGCCATATTTTAGAATCAGCTGATGTGCATCTAGTTGCAATTGATAATGATGAGCAGCGTTTAGGGCGTGTAGCGGGTAATTTACGCCGTCTTAAACTGCAAGCGCATTTGTTGGTGGGTGATGCCGTAAAAATGACTGAATGGGTACATGGCGAAGAAAATAATGGTTATTTGTTTGATCGTATTTTAGCTGATGTACCGTGCACAGCATCTGGTATTGTTAGGCGGCATGTGGACATTAAATGGCTACGTCGAGAAGCTGACATTGGCTCTTTTGCCCGCCAACAAGCAGCAATTTTAGAGAATTTATGGCAATGTTTGGCTAAAGAGGGCAAATTACTATATGTAACTTGCTCAATTTTTGCTGAAGAAAATCAGCTGCAAATTGCTAGCTTTTTAGCAAAAACAGCCGATGCCACCCAGCTCACCATACCTTATGACCAATTGCTGCCTTGCGCGCAAAACGATGGCTTTTTCTATGCATTATTGCAAAAAAATTAGACAATTTTTGCTGGGCCTACTAAGCCTATGCTTGCTTAGCTGGCAAGGTGTAGCTTTATCTGCTGGTAGTAATTTGCTGGTTAAATCAGCTGAGATGATTGAAATAGCAGACAATTACGAAGTGAATGCTTTATTTGAAATTAGCTTAGCCAAAGAGGTTGAAGAAGCATTAAACAAAGGCGTTAGTTTAACTTTTTTAATTGAGTTTCAGCTCACCAAACCGCGCGAGTATTGGTTTGACAGCGTTGTAGCCAGCGAAACAACTAAAGTCACACTCAGCTACCACGCGCTTAGCAAGCAATACTTAATTAAGCGCGACAATCAGCAGCATTCATTTGTGACATTAGCTGAAGCCAAATCAGAGCTGGGTATTTTGAGTGATTGGGCGGTCATTAAAAAGTCTAAATTAGAAAAAGATGAAGCGTATAAAGCCGCTTTGCAGTTTAGGTTAGATAAATCTAAATTACCCAAGCCTTTACAGGTGGATGCAATCAGCTCTGAAATCTGGAGTATCAGCTCACCGCCATATATTTGGGCACCTTTAATCAATCGAGCGCCGTAAAATGCGCTATATATTCTTAATTAGCGCAGCTTTAGGTGGCATGTTGCTGTATTTGTTGTCGCGCGCAAATGCTAATTCAGCGGCATCTGGGCAATATTACACGGTATTATTTTGGCTTAATATTGCGTTGGCTATTACGTTAACCGTGTTGATTGTCTGGCAGTTGTGGCGCTTATATATTCAAGCAAAAAACAAAGTGATGGGCAGCCGTTTAACGTTGCGACTGTTGGGCACATTTGCGACCATGGCGATTATTCCTGGCTTAATTGTCTATGCAGTTTCAGTTAATTTTTTAACGCGTTCAATTGAGTCTTGGTTTAACGTAAAAGTTGAAGCGGCCTTAGAGGGCGGCCTGCGCTTAGGCCAAGACGCGCTTGATATTATGCTCAACGATATGGAGGAAAAAGCTGAAAGCATGTCGTTGTCACTGGCTTTTCAGCCGCCTAACACTTATTTGCGTTTACTCAATGAGTTGCGCGATAAAAATAGTGTACAAGACGCCGCAATTGTGAATTTACAAGGCAGTATTATTGCGCTTTCAAGCAGCGATGCTACAGGCTTTTTGCCTGATCTACCTACTGCGAATCAACTACGCCAAGCGCGCCAAAAAGCGATTGGCAGCATACAGCCGCTGCCTGGTAAAGGCTTGTATTTGCGAGTGCTAGCGCCCGTTTCGGGTGAGGGTTTAACGGGCGAAACCTATATTCTACAACTGCTACAACCAGTACCTAAGTCTTTATCAAACACCGCAGAATCTGTGCAAGAGGTGTATCGCGATTACCAAGAGTTATCGTTTAGCCGTAGCTCGCTGAATCAGTCTTTTGCGCTCACACTAACCTTGGTTTTGTTACTCGCAATGTTGTCGGCTGTGGCAGTTGCATTTGTGCTAAGCCGCCGAATTTCAGCACCGCTAGGCGTGTTGGCAGAGGGCACTAAAGCCATTGCTAGTGGCGATTATGAACGCATATTACCCGTGCAAGGTAAAGATGAGCTGGCTGTATTAGTGCAATCATTTAACAGCATGACCCGCCAGTTAGATGATGCCACAAAAGCCGCAAATCGTAATCGCGCTAAGGTAGAAGCTGCGCGCGGTTACTTAGAAACAATTCTTGCGCATTTATCGTCAGGCGTGTTGGCTTTAGATGAAAAACTTAATCTACGTACTTTTAACGTAGCAGCTGGTGAGATTTTAGCCACTGATTTAAATGCATTAGGTGGTCAGCATATACAGCAATTAACGCAAATATTACCTGCACTTATGCCGTTTTCTGAAGCGGTTATATTGCAATTTAATCAAGAAAATAGCAAAGAGTGGCAGCAACAAATTGAGGTTAATTCAACAAAAGGCAAACAAATATTACTAGTACGCGGCACGCGCTTGCCTGAGAGCTCGGAGCGTGGTTTTGTAGTGGTGTTTGATGACATTACCGCTGTCGCCCAAGCACAGCGCGACGCAGCATGGTCTGAGGTAGCTCGTCGCTTAGCGCATGAAATTAAAAATCCACTTACCCCGATACAGTTATCAGCAGAGCGGCTAGAACACAAGCTCAGCAACAAACTAAACCCAGCAGATGCAGAAATGCTTGCACGCGCAACGCACACTATCGTTAGCCAAGTGAATGCCATGAAAACCATGGTTAATGAGTTTAGTGAATACGCCCGTGCGCCTGTACTTAATTTATCAATGCTAGATTTGAACCAGCTGGTAAAAGATGTTTTACCTTTGTATGACGCAATGAATAGCGAAAATAAAGTGAAATTAACCGTAAATTTAGAAGAAAACTTGCCTTTAATACAAGGCGATATGACGATGTTGCGACAAATATTACATAATTTATTGCAAAACGCGCATGACAGCTTAGCGGCCGCCACGGTACAAAATAATAAATTCCATGCGGCAATCACGATCACCACGCAAACACTGCAACAAAAAGTAAAATTGAGTTTATCAGACAACGGCAGCGGCTTTACACCAGAGCTATTAGCACGCGCTTTTGAGCCCTACATCACAACTAAGCGGCATGGCACAGGTTTAGGCTTGGCGATTGTAAAAAAAATGATAGACGAGCATAAAGGTAGTATCACCATAGAAAATCAGTACGCACCAGTACTAGACGCCAAGCACGACTCACTTATTAGCGTGAGTGGCGCGTTAATTACTTTGTTATTTCCAATCAGTCATACGGTAGAGATTATTTAATGGCGACTAAACAAATATTAGTAGTAGATGATGAAATCGGTATTCGTGAATTACTTAACGATATTTTATTAGATGAAGGCTACCAAGTTAAACTAGCTGAAAATGCCGCAGAAGCACGCAAATATCGTCAGCAATTTAGGCCTGATTTAGTCTTGCTAGATATTTGGATGCCCGATTGCGATGGCGTGACTTTGCTTAAAGAATGGTCGAGCTCTGGGCTACTGACCATGCCAGTCGTGATGATGTCTGGCCATGGCACTATTGATACCGCCGTTGAAGCTACCCGTATTGGTGCATTTGATTTCTTAGAAAAACCTATTGCGCTGCAAAAATTACTCAAAACAGTCAGTGCGGCATTAAGGTCAATTGAAGAGGCTGGTAAGCTTAATTTAAGTTTAAATAAACTAGGAAAAAGCACAGCCATCAATGAGTTAAAGCTAAAACTTGAGCGCATGGCAAACGTGCAAGCGCCGCTGTTACTGATGGGCCCTAAAGGCACAGGATTAGAGCTTTGTGCGCGTTTTTTACATCAAGCTAATACGCCGTGGGTCACACTGAGTGCGTTTAATCGTCTGGCTGACGAGCCAACTGAAATACTTAAAGAAGTCGCTGAAGGCACATTATTCATAGCTGAAGTTGTTGATTTAACTCGTATACAACAAAAAGGCTTATTGGCTTTGATTTCTCAAGCAGACAAATATAATGTGCAAGTAGTTTGCGCAACTTCAGCTTTACTGGCAAAGCTTGCTAATGAGCAAAAGTTTGACGCCAATTTAGCGCAAATTTTAGGTGCAGCGAGCATTATGGTGCCCGCACTAAACGACCATAAAGAAGATATTCCAGACATTGCCTGCGCAATTGCTAATGTGCTGGTTGAGTCGCGCGAAGTGTTATATAAAGAGTTTGATACTGCCGCACTTAATGCACTAAGAAACGCTAACTGGCCTGGTAATTTAGCCCAATTAGAGAGCGTAGTAAAAAGCGTAATGCAAAACTGCCAAACAGAAACCATCGGGCTAGATGACGTTAAAGTGGCGTTAATCCCTGTGATTTCCGCAGAAGTTGAAGCCAAAGGCACCACAACCCAATTTAATTATAATCAGCCGCTACGCGAAGCCAGAGAGGCCTTTGAGCGCTTTTACTTCGAGTATCATATTGGCTTGGCAGAGGGTAATATTGTTGCAATTGCTGAAAAGGCAGGCCTCGAGCGCACGCATTTATATCGCAAGTTAAAGCAGTTAGGTATTAAATTAAAAGGTTAAAACATCAAGTTTTTAGCTAGCCTTTTAATGACGTCATATTGGCTGTCATTAAAAGCGCTTTAATTTTTGAATGATTTTGCCATTACTCGGCCATTACTCACACTCAATGCTTTTCAATGTGAGCACCACTGGCGTATGGTCTGAGGGGCGTTCTAGTTTGCGTGGTGCCTTGTCAATTTCACAACTAACACAATCACCTTTTAATGCATCGCTCACTAAAATGTGGTCAATGCGCATACCAAAATTGCGCCTAAAACCCATCATGCGGTAATCCCACCAGCTAAAGCTTTTTTCAGGCTGTTCAAATAGCCTAAAGCTATCCGTTAAGTTTAAATCAATCAGCGCTTGAAATGCCGCACGCTCACGTGGTGAAACTAGAATCTGACCAATCCAAGCGGCGGGGTCATGGCAATCGCGATCTTCTGGCGCAATATTATAGTCACCCAATAAAGCGAGTTTTGGGTGTTGAGCCAACTCAGTTTTAAGCCACGCGGTGAGCGCTTCTAACCAGCGCATTTTGTAATGATACTTTTCAGAATCAACCGCTTGACCATTAGGAATGTACACACAAATCACGCGAATGCCATTGATGGTTGCCGCTAAAACGCGCCTTTGCTCATCGTCAAAATTGGGTATGCCAAACTGCACATCTTCCATGGGTAGCTTGCTGATAATTGCCACGCCATTGTAGGTTTTTTGACCGCTATGAATGGCATGATAGCCAGCATCGCTCAACGCATCGTAGGGGAATTTACTATCTTCTTGCTTGGTTTCTTGCAAGCAAATTACATCTATTGGATTAGCTGCAAGCCAATCTAATAGATGTGATAAACGAACGTTTAGGGAATTTACATTCCAGGTAACGAGTTTCATGAGTTTTTTGTACAAGTAATCATCAAGATTTTAAGTGCCGCAACATGATTAAGTTAATTGATAGCAAGTTTTTTGTTAATCACAAAATTTCTTCTTGAAAATATTTGTGTCTCCCATTTTCACTAACTGCTTTTCTTTACTACCCCAGTCTTCAACATTGCCAGTGCCCATAGTGCCAGAAAAACTTGCATATTCTATGTATCTTAAATTATTGCTTTTGCAGCTAATCTCGATTAAATTAACTTGTGACACATAATTATGTTCACTTTGGCGAAGGTTATGTAAATATTCATGATTTTCAAATAGCGTCCAAACTAATTTAGATTTTTTTTGATTCTCAAGTATATAAATATCTTGCGTATCAGACGTTTCTAGTAATTTCCACGAAGACTTAATTATTGACTTTGTGGCCGCTCTGTTGAATTTAGTTTTACTACAGGCAGTGTTGAACGCTACCTGACCTATGGTGTTAGGAACAATATAAGCCCAGTCGCTAGGTTCTCTTATTGAAGTTACTACATCACCATTGCCATTAGCATGTGAATAATCAATTCTAGTTAAAGTTCTAACTTTTTCATCTTTACAATTAAACTCAGTCAAAAATTTAGAAGAAGAATGTTCTTCTGACAATTCTGTCGAGTCATATTTGGTTTTTAGAAACCAAGCTTTAATATTATTAGAATCTCTTTTAATGGTGGTTTCATCAATATAATGTCTGTGTGACAAATCATCTGCAACAATAAACCATCTTGCTGTTGCGCTGGTACTGAACGCCAGGAAAAGAATTGATACTAGATAAAAACTTTTCATTTCTCAACCTTAAATTATTCCGCTTACATAATGCCGTTTATGAATTATAAGTGTAGTTTATTTAGTATATTCTATAATCAACCCGCCATGCCGCTATGGCGTAACAGCGCATCAATACTCGGCTCGCGACCACGGAATGCAATAAAAGACTCTAGCGCTGGACGTGAGCCGCCGCGTGAGAGTATCTCTTGCCAAAATTTGCGGCCAGTTGTTTCGTTCAGCACGCCTGTTTCTTCAAACAAGCTGTAAGCATCGGCTGAAAGCACTTCTGCCCATTTGTAACTGTAATAGCCAGCAGAATAACCGCCTGCAAAAATATGGCTAAACCCATGTGGAAAGCGACCCCAAATAGGTGGGCGTACAACGGCGACTTCATCACGCACTTGTTCAATTAAATCGAGCGCAGTTTTGCTGCCGTTTGGGTCAAACTCACTGTGTAATAACATATCAAATAAAGCAAACTCTACTTGACGCATAGTTTGCATACCACTTTGGAAGTTTTTAGCGGCAATCATTTTGTCAAATAATGTGCGTGGTAATTGCACGCCTGTTTCAATGTGGCTTGTCATGTGGCGTACCACATCCCATTCCCAGCAGAAGTTTTCCATAAATTGGCTAGGTAATTCAACTGCATCCCACTCCACACCTTTAATGCCAGATACGCCATAGTCATTTACTTCGGTGAGCATGTGGTGCAAACCATGGCCAAACTCGTGGAACAGTGTAATCACTTCATCATGGGTAAATAACGCTGGTTTGTCGCGGCCATTTTCATCTTTTAGTGGCGGCGAAAAATTACAGGTTAAAAATGCCACAGGTGTTGTCAAACCATCGGCAGTTTTACGGCGTGTAATCGCTTCATCCATCCAAGCACCGCCACGTTTGCCGTTTCTAGCGTATAAGTCTAAGTAAAATTGACCAACTAAACTGCCGTCATGGCGCGTAATATCGTAAAAATAAGCATCTTTATGCCAAACCGGGGCACTGGACTTCTTAACAAAAACGCCAAAAATTGTTTCGATGACTTTAAATAAGCCCTGTAAAACTTTAGCTTCAGGAAAATATTGTTTCACTTCTGTGTCAGAAAATGCATATTTCGCTTCACGTAATTTTTCAGAAACATAGCCAACATCCCACGCTTGCAAGTCGTTAATGCCTAGCGTTTTAGCGTGTGCATCGAGTTCTTCACGGTCTTTTTTGGCGAATGGTTTAGCTTTTTTGGCCAAATCACGTAAAAAGTCTGTCACTTTTTTGGGAGACTCTGCCATTTTTGTATCAACTGATAATTCAGCAAAATTGGCATAGCCCAAAATAACGGCTTCTTCATGTTTGAGCTTTAAAATTTGCGAAATCAGCGGTGTGTTGTCAAGCTCGGGCGCGCCTACTTCGCTGGCACGCGTGGCATAAGCGCGGTAAAGGGTTTCACGCAAATCGCGATTGTCCGCATATTGCATCACTGGCATGTAAGATGGAAAGTGCAGGGTGAATTTATAGCCTGCTACACCTGCTTCTTTAGCAGCTTCTGCTGCGGCTTCTATGTCGTCATCTGGCATGCCTTTTAAGTCTGCCAAATCGGTAACAATGTGCTGGTAAGCATTATTGGTATCTAAAATATTTTCTTCAAACTTTGAAGAAAGCGTTGAAAGCTCTTCTTGAATCGCTTTAAAACGCGCTTTGTCATCATCAGCTAATTCTGCACCGCCCAATTTAAAATCACGAATTTCATGATCGATAATCGTTTTTTGCGCAGCATTTAAATTGGCATACTCACTACTATTTTTTAATGCTTTGTACTTACTGTAAAGCCGCTCATCTTGCGCTAAATCACTGTAAAAAGCGGTGAGTTTTGGCAAGCCATCATTGTAAACTGCACGTAATTCTGGCGAATTCACTACCGCATTCATGTGGCCAACTTGGCTCCAGCTACGGGCAATTTTGTCTTCAATATCTTCTAGTGGTTGCACAAAATTATCCCAAGTTGGCGCGTGGGCGCTGGCTGCCAAGCGCTCTAGTGTAATTCTAGCCTCGCTGAGCAAGCTGTCTAGTGCGGGCGTTACATGCTCAGGTTTTACTTCATCGAATTTAGGTAAGCCAGCAAAATACAATAGTGGGTTCAAGTTGCTCAAGATCATGCCTTTAGTTTAAATTTTAGTCTGGTAGCTAATATAGTTGTAATACTTAGCTAATCAATCTTAGTGTTAATGGGTAGCGATAAGTTTCGCCTTTGCTGGTGGCTACGGCAGCGATAATACAAAATATGATGTCGGCAATCCACAGTAAAAACATTAAAAAGAAGCCAATCAGAATAAATGCCAATACCCAGCAAATTGCGTAGATCAATAAAACTGAAATTTGAAAATTAAGTGCTTCTTTTGCTTGCTCACTCAAATATGCTGATTCATCTTTTTTTAACAACCATACAACAAGGCCTGGTATCACAGAAAACATAGCCCCTGCTAAATGGGTAATGACAGCAATATTTTTGTCGTCATTACTTGGTGTTGTGACCAGTTCTGTGTTTTCGCTCATTTTGTTACTCCCTAAAAGCATGAAAAAATCGTCAATTGTAATTCTTTAGTTTTTAACACATTGATAACTACGTTTAAAACTGTTTTACAAAAATAATTTTTGTTTAAATCAGCCTAAATCAAATTAAGTTTTTGTAATAAATGCTCGGTTTTTTCACTGTCAAAATTACTTAATACTTTGCGAGCAGGCGCGCTTAACGTCGGCACGTTGCTTTGTAGCACTTGCTGTTTAACACTTAACACGTTACTTGGGTGCATCGAAAAATTGCGTAAACCTAAGCCAAGTAACAACTTGGTTAATTTGGCATCGCCCGCCATTTCACCGCAAAGCGAAACAGACTTCCCTAGTTTTTGTCCTGCTTTAATGGTCATTTCAATCAGTTGTAACACAGCTGGGTGTAGCGGGTTGTAGAGGTGTGAAACAGTATCATCGGTGCGGTCAATGGCTAACGAATATTGAATTAAATCGTTAGTACCAATCGATAAAAAGTCTAGCTCGCGGGCAAAGGCCTCAGCACAAATAGCGGCTGCAGGTATTTCAATCATACCGCCGATTTCAATGGCATCATCAAAGGCGATATTTTCAGCTTTTAAACGCGCTTTGGCTTTTGATAAAAGCTGTTTCGTTTGATTGAGCTCGTTTAAATTTGACAGCATAGGAATCAAAATCTTGATTTTGCCAAATGCTGAGGCGCGCAAAATCGCCCGAAATTGCGTTAAAAATATTTGTGGTTCACTCAAGCAATAACGCACTGCGCGTAAGCCCAGCGCTGGGTTTGCGCAGTTACGCACTGAGTCTGGATTCATCTGTTTATCTGCACCTAAATCCAGTGTGCGAATCGTAACAGGCATGCCTTTCATCTCAACCACTACGCGCTTGTAGGCGTTAAATTGCTCGGCTTCATCGGGCATTTCATGGCGGTTCATAAACAAAAACTCAGTACGATACAAACCAATGCCCGTAGCACCCGCTTCGAGCGCTTTTTTTACGTCATCTGGCACTTCAATATTAGCTTGCAGCTCAATTTTTAGGCCGTCTAAGGTGGTGGCTTTAGTGGTTTTTAGGCGTTTAAGTTTTTGCTGCTCTAGTTGCCATTGCTCTTGTTTAAGCTTGTATTCAGCAAGAATTTCATCGTCTGGGTTCACAATTACAACGCCCAGCGCGCCATCTACAATAATTAGCTCGTTATCGCGAATTAAATCGCGGGCTTTTTGTAGCGCGACGATAGATGGAATGTTAAGGCTGCGCGCTAAAATGGCAGTGTGCGAAGTGGCGCCGCCAACGTCAGTAATAAAAGCTGCAAAACGGTGTTGTTTAAATTGAATGGCGTCTGCGGGCGATAAATCATGCGCTACTAAAATGGTGCTACTTTCTTCTGTTTTAGTTTTAGCTTCGTTAGACTTTTCGCGCTTGAACTGGTTTGGGTGGCCGAGTAGCACTTGAATCACGCGCTCAACCACTTGAATCACATCTTGTTTACGTTCACGTAAATACTCGTCTTCAATTTCATCAAATTGAGCGACTAACTCATCCATTTTTTGCTTAATGGCCCATTCAGCATTGCAGTTTTCTGCCAGTATCAACTCAATCGGGGCAAGTGATAATGCTTTATCAGCCAGCATCATTAAATGCGTGCTGACAAATGCGCTTAATTCGCTAGGCGCACTTTTCGGTAACTGCCTACGAACGGCTTCTAAATCATGCTTAACGGTGGATATCGCCGCTTCAAAGCGTTTTACTTCATCTGCAATCAGCTCAGTTGGTAATTGATAATGTGAAACTTCTAATAAAGCGTTAGAAATGAGGTGTGCGCGGCCAATCGCAATGCCAGCAGACACGCCAATGCCATGAATAGCAAAACTAATCGCGCGTGGTTTAGCCATTAACCACCCTCACCAAAGTAATCGTTAATGAGTGTAACAAGCGCTGTCATGGCTTCTGTTTCGTCGCCACCTGCTGTTTCAATGTTGATAACACTGCCTTTTGCGGCGGCTAACATCATCACGCCCATAATGCTTTTAGCGTT
>JANNBX010000043.1:0-4283 GCA_031385945.1 Methylophilaceae bacterium
AAATTAGAGCTTTATTAAACTAATGTTTTATTAAACTAAAACTTTGATAAAGATTATTTTTTAATATCAATTTTAGATTTATTTTTAAGTTCAACTAAGGCTTTTTGTAAGTTAATTTGTTGCATTTGCTGTTTGATTTCATTTTTAAGTTTATCAGAATAAACAGGTGGTTGCGCCTCACGCGTGTCTTCTAATTTAATCACGTGCCAGCCAAATTGTGACTGTACTGGCGTTGCAGTGTACGCCCCTTTTTTAAGCGTTGCTACCGCGTCGCCAAATGGTTTAACCATTACGGCAGGCGAGAACCAGCCCAAATCGCCACCGTTTTGTTTTGATGAATCAACTGATTTTTCTTTGGCTAATTTAGCAAAATCAACTTTTTTATCGAGCTGAGCAATGATGTCTTTTGCTTCATTTTCAGTTTTAACTAAAATGTGTCGTGCACTGTATTCTTTTGTACCCATTGCAGATTTTTGTTTGTCGTATGCAGCGCGCGCCTCAGCGTCTGTCACAGGGTTTTTCTTTACGAAATCTTGTATGTATGTGTTGACTAGTAATTCGCGGCGCTGTAACTCTTCGCGCGCTAAAAAGTCTCTAGTTTTATCTAGTCCTAAACGTTGAGCTTCTTGAAAGACAATTTCTGTGCTAACTAACTGATTCAAAATAGCATCTTTGCTGACTGGCTCTAATTTTTTGCCGCGTGACTCAGATTCTTTTACTCGTAATTCGGCGTCTTTTTGAATGAAATCAACCAGCGATTGTTTGATGGCTTTACCGTTAACTGTGGCGGCTTCTTCAGCTGCTAAAACGGGGTAGGCAATGCTGAAAATGGCTACGGCTAGTAGTGTGGAGATAAGTTTCATTCAGTTTCCTTGTTAAAAAATTAAGGTGGTTTGGTATTCAATTGGGGTTGAAAATCTTCATTTCAAGCGAATATTTGACTATATGGCATTTATTTACACGTATTTTAAGCTATCACGCTAGCTTGTCTACTCAGCAGTTTACTCAAGCGCTTTAGCGTCAATACTGAGTGCGTGAATTTGTTGAGGTATTAAATCTTGCAATGCGGCATAAATTAAACGGTGTCTTGCAACCAGATTTTGACCATTAAATACTGCACTCTGAATAACAATATGAAAATGTCCGCCACCTGTATTGCCAGCATGTCCTTTGTGTTGCGCGCTGTCATCACGAATGGTTAAGACAGTGGGTGAAAGTGTTTTTAGGCGATTGTGTATAGTTTCGGTTAAATTCATTAAGTCACTTTTTAACTGGTTTTTTTTAAGGTAATGTTTTGCGAAAAGGTTTAACTGTAACGCTTGCATAAACGCCAGCGTTTACAAATGGATCACTATTTGCCCAATCTGTAGCTATTTCTAAGCTTTCGAACTCAGCCACAATTAAGCTGCCTGTAAAGCCTGCCGGCCCTGGGTCTTGATTGTCTATTGCAGGCATTGGCCCTGCTAATAGTAACTGTCCAGCTGCTTGTAGCCGTGTTAAACGCGCTAAATGTGCTGGCCGGGCAGCTAAGCGTTTTTCTAAGCTATTTGGCGTATCGGTGGCCCAAATTGCATACCACATTATTGAGCATCCTTGTTTTTGTCTTCTGTGGTTGGCTCAATCATTTTAATTTGTTTACTAAACACACCGAATAATCCGAGCATAAAAATCATCATGGCAATTGGCACACCTGGAAATTTGAAGTAAATCCAAAGCTCAGGCAACCTGTAAATAAAATAAAGATTGATTAAACCAACAGCCGTAAAAAAGCCAACCCATGCTAGGTTAATTTTATTCCATACTGCTGATGTTGCCTCAATTTGCTTATGCAGCATGGCAGCTATAAGGTTTTTTTTGTATAAATATTGTGAAACCAGTAGTGCGATTGCCAGCACCCAGTAAAAAATGCTAAATTTGATTTTGATGAAAAAATCATCATGTAAAAAGAGTGTGATTGCACCAAACGGTATCACTAATAAAAACGTGATAAGCGCCATATTGCTGGCCTTGCCGTGCTTAAAGTACTCCCAAATGACTTGCAGTGTAACAAATACCATTAAGGCAATAGTAGCGGCATAAATATCAAATTTAATATAAAACACTAAAAACAGGATAGCTGGTATTAGATCTAAAAAAGGCTTCATTAAGGATTTTGCTCGTCATTTGACTAGGGTTTAAAACGGTATTTTGCTATGATTGAGGCTGTGCCACAAGCTCAATTTCTTGGGGCGTTGCTATAAAATAAGTTTCTCAGTTAAACAAGGCGCTATTTTAAAAATAATGACGCCACATCTGTTTGATATTTAAAGAGTGATTTTTTTATGAGCAACGCAGTTTAATGATGAAATGTTTAAAGCAGGCAAGCCGCAAAGCGGATGCTCGCAAAGTTGGATTTATAGCGATGCCCTCAATTAAATGCCGTCTCTAATCGATCTACACAGCCACTCCACTATTTCTGATGGCGCACTCAGCCCAGCTGACCTTGTTACGCACGCACATACACAAGGTGTACGCGTGCTAGCGCTCACTGATCACGATGATACTCGTGGGCTAGAAATCGCACGTAACACAGCAAACGCTTTAGGTATTAAGCTCATTAACGGCGTAGAAATTTCAGTTACTTGGCGTAAGCGTACTCTACATATTGTAGGTTTAAATATTAACCCAGAGCATGAGGCGCTTAAAAACGGTTTGGCAGGTATTAGGCAGGGCCGCTATACGCGTGCAGAAATGATGGCTAAAGATTTAAACCGTGTAGGTATTACGGGTAGTTTAGAGGGCGCTTATAAAATCGCGGGAATTGACATAAACCAGCCAGATGGCCTTATTGGTCGCGTGCACTTTGCGCGTTATTTGGCTGAAAACGGTTTTGTGAAAGACACTAAATCGGCCTTTAATAAATATTTGGTTGAGGGTAGGCCAGGTTATGTAAAGCATGAGTGGGCAACCCTTGAAGATGCAGTTGGCTGGATCACTGAAAGTGGTGGTGAAGCAGTGATTGCGCACCCCGGCCGCTATGATATTAAACGTACCACCATGCTTGAGCTATTGCAAACATTTAAAGACTTAGGCGGCTCGGCTATTGAAGTTGTAACAGGTAGCCACACACCAGCACAATATTCTGAATACGCTAAATATGCTGCATTGTTTAGCTTAAAATCATCCATCGGTTCTGATTATCATGGCAAAGGTCTCAGCTTTATGGAAATGGCGCGTTTGCCATATTTTCCGTTGGGCTGTGTGCCTGTTTGGCAAGATTGGGCGGGTATTACCGATGAAGATGTTTACCATTAAAAGGATTGTTGCATAAATAATGGCTCAATATTTTGTCATTAACTCTGATAATCCGCAACCACGCTTGATAAACCAAGCGGTTGAAATTCTTAAAAATGGCGGAGTGATTGCTTACCCAACGGACTCTAGTTATGCCCTAGGTTGCGCGTTAAATTTCAAAGATGCCCAAGATAAAATTCGCCAAATTCGCGGTGTAGGCGACGATCATTTATTTACACTGGTCTGCAAAAACTTGAGTGAGCTGAGTGTTTACGCGCAAGTTGATAACAGCCGGTATCGCTTACTAAAAGCTAATACGCCCGGTGCTTACACGTATATTTTAAAGGCCACGCGCGAAATGCCGCGCCGTTTACAACACCCAAAACGGCTCGCTGTTGGTATTAGAGTGCCTCAGCATAATGTTGCACAGGCCTTGCTAGAAGCGCTTAACGAGCCCATGCTGAGTATGACCCTGCAATTAAAAGGTGAAGACGCACCAATGAGTATAGGCTGGGAGATTCGAGAAGCATTAGAGCATCAGCTAGACTGTGTAATAGACGCAGGAGATTGTGTGACAGAACCTAGCACTGTTATTGACTTAACGAGTGAAACACCTGAATTGATTAGGCTAGGCGCGGGCGACCCAGCGCCATTTGGCTTGTAGTTTGACCTAAGCTGTCATTACATTCATTATCATCATTCCGATGAGAATCGGAATCCAGTGTCTTCGAAGTCGCTGGATTCCGTGTCAAGCACGGAATGACAGTTAAGAAGTGTCATCGGGATGATTTAACGAAACGACTGAATTAGCTTCGGCAGAAATTAAAAGGTAAAAATGGATTTTTTTGGATTATTGAAAGCACTATTTGCATTAGAAACGATGCCTAAAATTGTAGTGATGGCGATTCCTGTGATTTTTGCCATCACCATGCATGAAGCTGCACATGGCTATGTGGCACGTTATTTTGGCGATATGACAGCCCACTTAGCAGGTCGCATTACCCTAAACC
>JANNBX010000084.1:0-3528 GCA_031385945.1 Methylophilaceae bacterium
CCCGCAAATTGACCAAGGTGCAAATGTGTTATCGAATGATGACATTTTGTCTGTAGTTGGCGTTTTACTAGAGTTGCGTAATGGTCGCGGTGAGATTGATGATATTGATCACTTGGGTAATCGTCGTATCCGCTCAGTCGGTGAATTGGCTGAAAATCAGTTCCGTGCTGGCTTGGTACGTGTAGAGCGCGCCGTAAAAGAGCGTTTAAGCCAAGCTGAATCTGATAACTTAATGCCGCATGATTTAATTAATGCAAAACCAGTTTCTAGCGCAATACGTGAATTCTTTGGCTCTAGTCAATTATCACAATTTATGGATCAAACTAATCCATTGTCAGAAATCACGCACAAACGTCGTATTTCTGCATTAGGCCCAGGCGGTTTAACACGTGAACGTGCAGGCTTTGAGGTGCGCGATGTACACACTACTCACTATGGTCGTATGTGTCCTATCGAAACACCAGAAGGCCCAAACATTGGCTTGATTAACTCATTGGCTTTGTATGCACGCACGAATCAATATGGCTTTTTAGAAACGCCATACCGCCGTGTTGAAGGTAATAAAGTATCAGATACGATTGACTACTTATCGGCAATTGAAGAAAGCCAATTCATGATTGCGCAAGCAAACACTGAGTTGGATACTAAAAATGTATTTACCGATGATTTAATATCTTCACGTCATCTTAATGAATTTACCATGACGCAGCCAGATCGCGTGCAGTACATGGACGTTGCCCCTGGTCAAATTGTATCGGTTGCAGCTTCATTGATTCCATTCTTAGAACACGATGATGCGAACCGCGCATTGATGGGTGCAAACATGCAGCGTCAAGCGGTGCCTTGTTTACGCGCTGAAAAAGCAGTAGTAGGTACTGGTATTGAGCGTACTGTAGCTGTTGACTCTGGCACGACTGTGCAAGCACGTCGTGGTGGCATTGTTGACTATGTTGACTCTGGCCGTATTGTGGTTCGTGTGAACGATGATGAAGCCACAGCGGGTGAAGTAGGTGTGGATATTTACAACCTCACTAAGTACACACGTTCAAACCAAAACACGAACATCAATCAACGTCCGTTAGTTAAAATTGGTGACGTGATTGCGCGTGCTGACGTAATTGCTGATGGCGCTTCAACCGATATGGGTGAGTTGGCGTTAGGTCAAAACATGCTCGTGGCATTTATGCCATGGAACGGCTATAACTTTGAGGATTCTATTTTAATCTCAGAGCGCGTAGTGGCTGATGATCGCTATACTTCAATTCATATTGAAGAGCTATCAGTAGTTGCTCGTGATACTAAATTAGGCGCTGAAGAAATTACCCGTGATATTTCTAATTTGAGTGAGCGTATGCTTGGTCGATTGGACGAATCTGGCATTATTTATATCGGTGCTGAAGTTGAAGCAGGTGATGTGTTAGTTGGTAAAGTAACACCAAAAGGTGAAACACAATTAACGCCAGAAGAAAAATTATTACGTGCGATTTTTGGTGAAAAAGCGTCTGATGTTAAAGACACATCATTACGTATTCCATCTGGCATGAACGGTACTGTGATTGACGTGCAAGTATTTACGCGCGAAGGTATTGATCGTGATCCACGTGCGCAGCAAATTATTGAAGATCAATTAAGTCATTATAAAAAAGATATCGGCGATCAAATGCGCATTGTTGAAAACGATGCCTTTGGCCGTATTCGTCGCCTGATTGAAGGTAAGGTTGCTACTGGCGGCCCTAACAAGCTCAAAAAAGGTGACACTTTAAATGCTGAGTACTTAGAGTCTATTGGTCGTTATGACTGGTTTGATATTCGCTTGAGTGATGAAGAAGCTGCGCGTCAATTAGAAGCTCTAAAAGACAGCTTGGCTGCTGCACGTATTGAGTTCGACAAACGCTTTGAAGAGAAAAAACGTAAATTGACGCAAGGTGACGAATTGCCACCAGGCGTACAAAAAATGGTGAAAGTGTATATCGCTGTTAAACGTCGTATTCAGCCAGGTGACAAAATGGCAGGTCGTCATGGTAACAAGGGTGTGGTTTCAAAAATCTGCCCAATTGAAGACATGCCGCATATGGCCGATGGTACGCCAGTGGATATCGTATTGAACCCGTTAGGCGTTCCATCACGGATGAACGTTGGTCAGATTTTAGAAACCCACTTAGGTTGGGCTGCTAAAGGTTTGGGCATGCGTATTGGCGAGATGTTGAAAGCCGAAGCGAAAGCCTCTGAAGTGCGTAAATTCTTAGATCAAATTTACAACGACAGCACAGGTAAAAAAGAAGATATCAAATCACTCACTGATGTTGAAGTATTAGAAATGGCAAAAAACCTTGAAAAAGGTGTGCCGTTCGCAACGCCAGTATTTGATGGTGCTGCAGAATCTGATATTCGCGCCATGCTTGACTTAGCCTTCCCTGATGATGACCCACGTACAAAACAATTGCAATTCTCTGCTGGTAAAACACAGGTGAAATTGTTTGATGGCCGTACGGGTGATGCTTTTGAGCGCGCTGTGACGGTTGGTTACATGCACGTATTGAAACTCCATCACTTGGTGGACGACAAAATGCATGCACGTTCAACGGGTCCATATTCATTGGTGACACAACAACCATTGGGCGGTAAAGCGCAATTTGGTGGTCAGCGCTTTGGTGAGATGGAGGTTTGGGCGCTTGAGGCTTACGGCGCGTCATACATCTTGCAAGAGATGTTGACAGTGAAATCAGATGACGTACAAGGTCGTACTAAAGTGTATGAAAACATTGTAAAAGGCGAGCACAAAATTGATGCTGGTATGCCCGAGTCGTTCAACGTGTTAGTCAAAGAAATTCGCTCACTAGCGATTGACATTGACCTAGACCGTAACTAAGGAGATTACATGAAAGCTCTATTAGACTTATTTAAACAGACTAAAACTGAGGAAGAGTTTGATGCAATTAAGATTGCATTGGCTTCTCCTGAAAAAATCCGTTCATGGTCATACGGCGAAGTAAAAAAGCCAGAAACCATTAACTATCGTACGTTCAAACCTGAGCGCGATGGTTTATTTTGTGCAAAAATCTTTGGCCCTATTAAAGATTACGAGTGCTTATGCGGTAAATACAAGCGCTTAAAACATCGTGGCGTAATCTGCGAAAAATGTGGCGTAGAAGTAACATTGTCAAAAGTACGTCGTGAGCGTATGGGTCATATCGACTTGGCATCCCCTGTTGCGCACATTTGGTTCTTAAAATCATTACCAAGCCGTTTAGGCATGGTGCTAGATATCGCTTTGCGTGACATTGAACGCGTATTGTATTTTGAAGCATTCATTGTGATCGACCCAGGCATGACTCCGCTGACACGTGGCCAATTGCTAACGGAAGATGACTATTTAGCTAAAGTTGAAGAGTATGGTGATGAATTCAGTGCGGTAATGGGTGCTGAAGCGGTACGTGAATTATTACGTACGATGAACATTCAAAACGAAGTTGAAAAATTACGTCAAGATTTGCAAGACACAGGCTCAGAAGCCAAAATCAAGAAAAT
>JANNBX010000150.1:0-2799 GCA_031385945.1 Methylophilaceae bacterium
TGGTGTCTTGAAACTCATCTACTAATAAATGCGAAATTTTATAATCGAGCTTTAAGCCTAAATCGGTTACGCCTGAAGCGTCTTCAAGTGCTAACAACGCACGCTGCGAAACACCAATAAAATCAACTGTATTCTCAAGCTGAAACACCTGCCAAAGGTGCGCAACTGCTAAATTAAGCAGCTGTGAAAGTGTATAAACCAGTGCTGAGTTATCAGTGTTTAACGGTAAAGTTGGTATGACAGTCAGGCGATTAAGGATATTTTCAGCATTTGGGTTGGCTGATAATAAGTCTAATAGTTCTTTGAGTTTTGCTTTGTGTGCTTTGCTGTCATCGTTATCAGTAAAGCCATTTGCCGCGCCAATTTTCTTAAGCCAAGTGCCGCCTTTGGTCATTAAAAAGCTACGTAAAACACGCCAATCTTCAATGTGCGTTAAGCGCGTATCTAAATGATCTTGCCAAAAAGCTAGCTTTTGTAATGGGTGATCTTCAGCTAGCTGGCTTGCGGCGTAACGCACTATTGGCATCAGTTCACGTTGCAAATTTGGGTGAATAAGCGCGCAAATTTGCGCCAAATCCTCAGCCAATAAGTTACTCAGTAATTGATCATCAATGGTCAAAGATTCTTGTGTGTAAGGTAGCCATTGGTCACGCTTTTCTAGCATGCTGACCAATAGTTTTTTTAAGCTATCCGTGTTGTTATCTAAATACGCTAAAGCACTTGCCACTAGGTTGGCCGCAGCATTTTGATCGTCTAGCATGGCAATGGTGTTTGCAGCGGCTTGCAAATAATAATGCGTGGCGTTGTCGGTAATGCTGGGCTGGCTGCCAAAGCGCGACATCAGCGGCATTTGGCGCGCAATGTTGCCGCAAAGCGCATCAATCGTGGTAATGCGTAAACGTGAAGGGTTGTCTAGTAACTGCCAGTTTTTTTCAGCGCTGCGGCTTAAGGCGGCTGTGGCTAAATCAAACGTGATTTTTTTATGTGGCTGTTCAGGTAAGTGACCATCATTGGCCATCTTTAAACTGTCTAAAATACGCACCCGCATTTCAGACGCAGCTTTATTGGTAAACGTAATCGCGATAATTTCTTCAGGCGATTCTACCCATTTTAAGAGCTCTAAATAGCGCTGTGTCAGCAGCTCGGTTTTGCCCGCACCTGCAGGTGCATCTACAATAAAAGAGCGGAGTTCAAGGGCAGTAACGCGGCTTGCGGCATCAATGGCTAACAATTGAGTATTGCTGATCATCCTATTTGCTCTGCTTTAAAACGCTCAAATTGTAGCGCGCGTTCAGGCAACCTCAGTAGCGGTAAAACTTCGCAATATTTCAGGTCGTCTTCATTCTCAAACACCACGCCAGCTACCCCTTGTTTAATTTCAAGCGCAATTTGGGTGATTTGTGTTTTCCAAAACTGCATAAGGTCTTGCCATGTGGTTTGGCTAAATGCTTTTAATTTTGGGTTGCCAATGGTGAGCACGCTAGGCAGCAGATTGTCATTATCTGCAATACCTAAAAATGCATGATGACCCAGCTTAACATGGGCAAAAGCCACGGCTGAAAGTGGCTCATTTTGTAAGCTGATAGCCGCGTAAATGGGTAATTGCGGCTCTTTAATACGCGCTTCTGCCCAGTCGCTTAGAGAGGGCAAGCTACCTGTTTTGTAATCCATCACAATCAGCGTGCCATCACTTAGGCGGTCAATACGGTCTATGGTGAGGTTTACTTTAATGCCTTCAATATCAATGGTTTCGCGCAACTCACAATGTTGCACGCTAAACGCAGCCTCGCGCGTAAGCTCAAGTGCTAGCCACAGTGCTAACAAATTCTTAAGCCTATCTGCCTCAAGTAACAGCATTTGCGGGCTTAATAATTCATGATGCTCAGTGTTAAACGTTTCTAAAGCTAGCATCACAGCATCGCTAATTTGCGCTAAATGCGCTTCATTGGTAGAGGCATGTAAAGCAGTGCTGGTTTTATCTTGCCAAAAAAACTGTAGCGCTAAATGTACTAAACTGCCACGCGTGCTAGCATCTAAGGCATCTTCAGGGGTTTCGAGTTTTTTAGCGCCTAAGCGATATTGGTAATAGCCCCAGGCTGGGCAAATGGCTTGCGCTTTGAAAAGCGCAGTGCCGCCTTTGACTGTTTCATTGTCACCAACAGCAGGAGCGGTTGCATCGTTGAGTATTTCTGGGTCAAAGCCAGTTTCAGTTAAACATAACTCACCAAAGGTTTTGGTCAGCGGCAGGCGCTCTACAACGGGCAAGGCAGCAATCATTGGGCTCACGCGCAGTAGCTTATCGTTTTCTTTTTCTGCCCAAGAAAATATGACTTGTTTGCCGCTGCGTAAAAGCCGCGCATGCACGCTTTGAGCAAACGCAGTTTGTATAGAATGATCTGCATTCGGCGTGCCTGCAGCGCGCTGCATTGCAGCGGGCAATAGCGCATTTAAACGGGGTGCCGGCGGCCAAGTATGATCATTCATGCCCATCACCCAAACGCCATCCAGTTGCGTAGCGGTCGCTTCAAGCAAACCTAAAACGCTGATTGCTGGCGTGTTTTTTGTGCGTGGTTGAAAAATCTGCTCGCGGCAAAGCTGGCTCAAATGTTGAATAATTTGGCTTAAATTGGTTTTACCCAATAACGAATCCAGCGAGCTAAGTGACGCCACACAGTTTAAAAACGCAAGGTGGGCTTGATATTCATGGCTACTTAAGCTGCGCTCTCCTGGCCAAGCTAATGTTGCTAATAATTGTTTGAGTGTGAGCGCCCAAAGTGAGGGTAATTGCGTTTTAGGCAG
>JANNBX010000162.1:0-2650 GCA_031385945.1 Methylophilaceae bacterium
AAGATTTCTTTGTGATTATGCGGGTTATGGTCGCATAGTTTTTCTAAAAAGCGTTCAAATTCTATTTTATGTGTGTTTTCTAACGCTTTAGCGCGCTCGCGCAAAGTGGTGGTTTGTAAGTTTGGTGAAAATTTAAAGCCAAAAACCACAATATTACCTGGCTTGCCAGTTGGCAATATTAACGCACGGCCACTAAATGACGACTCAATGCGCTGCAAATAGATGTCAAAGTTTTTGTCTGAACCCCATAAATTGATGGCAAAAATGCCATGCTCAGTGAGCGCCATTTCACAACCATCAAAAAAATCTTGGCTGCAAAAATCAGGGGGGATGCCATGCGCATCAAACGCATCGATCATCAAACAATCTGCGCTGTTTACGTTATCTTTGAGGTATTCAAGACCATCACCCTCAACAATATTGAGCTTTTCATCATTCAGCGGTACATAAAAATGACTATTAGCAATACTGATGATTTGCGGGTTAATTTCAACCACTGTTTGGTTGATTTCAGGGCAGTTTTGTAGCATATATTTGGCACAAGAGCCGCCACCTAAGCCTATTGTGAGTACATGCTTGATTTGTTCTGAAAACAATAAAAAGCACATCATGCCACGTGTATAAGCAAGCTCTAGGGCGTAAGTATCGCGTAGCTTCATGCTGCTTTGCACGGTGTTTGAGCCAATATGCAGCGAGCGAACGCCATCGACTTCGCTCACTTCTACGACATTATCATCCACCACACTTTTGTGGACTTTTCCTTTAAACTTCATCATAAATGATTTCGCTAAACCTCAACATTAACCTCAACTTCTTCAGTGGTTTCTTCGGTGGTTTCAGCCACGATTTCTGATTCAATCATCGCTTTAAATTTGCAGTTTAATTCCATCAGCAAAGTATCGATATGCTTCACTTCCAATAGCACTTTGGTGCCAACTTTCAACTCAGGCAAACTCGGCACTTTGGTAATCATAAACATGCCGTCAATTTTCACTAAGTTTTCGCGCCAAACGGTCGCGGTAATTTCTGTAAAGTTTTCTTGTATCAAATATTGCAAACTCCAATAACGCTCCATACGGCTTTGAAACTCGCTGTAGGCGCTGTATGTTTGCTCAAAATCACGAATCGCGATTTTTAATTTATCGTCTTTTAACACGTAAATAGGCTCAGTTTGCTCAATAGCAGCAATAATTTGGCGTTGATTGATTAAATCAACTGCGCGACGTAAAGGTGAAGTGCTCCAAGCATATTGCGGCACACCTAAGCCTAAATGCGGCTCAGCTTCAGTTGTCATAAATACTTTGCCACCCGTTTGCGCACGATAAATGCCAGCAAAACCAGCTTCTTTAAGCAACCCGCCCCAATGGCTATTGGCGTAAATCATCAACTCTGCGACTAGTTTATCCATTGGTGAGCCACGTTCACGGGCGACAATACTAACGATGCCATCAGTCACATAAAAATTATAATCAATCTGCGGGGCGCGGTTTGGGTCGGCTTTACCACGCACGACTTCTAGCTTGGTTGCTAAATCATGTAGCAATTTCAATTTTGCCCAATATGGGTGGCCGCTGTCTGCCGCTAAAGTGACTTCGTTAAAATAAGGCTCTAGTTCACCGTGGCGCAAATTGTCCGCAATGTGAATTTGCTCAAGCTTTGTTTCATGCCCAACAATCTCAAGCTCAGGCGTCACTTCAATATACAAACTCAAGGCGGGCTTGGTTTCACCTGCGTCCAAGCTAAATGGCTGCACTACAACTTCTGGCAACATGGTGATTTTTTGGCCGGGCATATACACTGTTGAAAGCCGCGACAATACAATATTATCTAACGCGCTATTTGGGGGAATGGCCAAGCTAGGCGCGGCGATATGAATGCCGATTAGCGTATTGCCATTAGCCAGACTTTCTAAGCTAAACGCATCGTCAATCTCTGTTGTGGTTGCATCATCAATACTAAAACAGCTGCTTTTTGCTATCGGTAAATCCGTTGGAAATATTGGCATTTCAAACTCGCCAAACTCCGTACCTTCTTTAAACATCTCACGTAAAAATGCACCTAGATGATAATCATGAGCACTAGCAATTAGCCCGCTCTCATGCATAATCGTGAGTGCTAATTTGCCTGATGTAATCGCCGCTTCATCTATCGCTTTCCATTCAAGACTATTTTTGTCAGGGTTATAAATCAGGCTATCCGCTTTATTGGCAAAGCCTTCTGGCAATTTACCATCTTTGAGCATCAGCACCCAAGTAGCCATTTGCTCTGCTTGCAGTTTCTTGCGCTCAACCGCTGCAAGCGCTAGTTTAAGTGTATCAGCGGGAGCAGCTTTATAGCGGCCTTTACCCTTGCGATAAAAATACATGGGTGCGCTGTGTAGCTTAATGGCAATGGCGGCCAACTCGATTTCAGTTGGTTTTTTGCCGTAATAATCGAGCGCTAAGTCGTCAAAAGCGAACTCGGTTTCGTTACAATATTCCCATAAAAAATCTAGCTCAAGCTTTTCGGCCTCTAACATTGCGGCTTCCATAAAACCGTTGAGCGGGCTTGCAAACTGCATGAGCACATTGCTAGTTTTAATTTTGGCGCGCTTGCCACTGATGGTTTCAACCTGCAAGCTTGCGGGTGACTCCGTCATAATTGAGGCGAT
>JANNBX010000075.1:0-9111 GCA_031385945.1 Methylophilaceae bacterium
ATTGAATTTAGGCGTGGCTGATGCCGACATTACCTTAGCCACTGTACCTGGTGCGCTAGAAAGCCCAACAGTATTATTTCAAATGGGTGACTCTGATCAGTTTGATGCACTCATCGCACTGGGTGCGATTATTCGTGGCGAAACCTATCATTTTGAAGTCGTTTCAAACGAATCTGCCCGTGGTATTGCAGAAGCGCAAATGTTGACAGGTGTGCCGGTAGCCAATGCGATTTTAACGACCGAAAATGACGAGCAAGCGATTGCACGCATGGCAATTAAAGGTAAAGAAGCTGCGCAAGTAGCAATTGAAATGGCTAATTTATTAAAACAATTAGTTAGAAACGACGATTAAATGACCGAAGCTAAACCAATATTGCCAGAGGCAGTTGCTGAGAAGCCAGCAAGAGAGCGAAAAGTCAGTAAAAATCGCCGAAAATCACGTGAGTTGGTGTTAAAAGCGCTTTATCAGCGTGAAATGAACGTGCAGGATGTGCTACAAATGCGTCGCGATGCAACGATAGACCCTGATTTTAACCATGCAGATGCTGGTTATTTCAAGGCTTTATTAGAGGGTGTTTGTGCAAATATCGAAGCGCTAGACGCTAAAATTATCGGTTTTATTGACCGTAAGTTAGAAGAGCTCAGCCCAATCGAGCACGCCATATTACGTGTTTCAGGCTATGAGCTTATTTTTGATTTAAGTATTCCTTACAAAGTGGCAATTAACGAGGGCGTGGAGTTAGCTAAGCTTTACGGCGGCACAGACGGCCATAAATATGTAAATGGTGTGTTAGACAAAATTGCCGCAGACGCGAGACCAAACGAGTTCAGACGTTAATATTTCGCTTAAATAATGTTTAATTTTCACTTAATTATTGTTTAAATTAAGTTTAATCTTCGTTTAAGCTTAATTATTGTTTTGACAGTGTACGTTGAATTTAGACGTAATCTTCACGCGATGATTGATATAAAGCGCTGATTTAATCGAGTCAAATTGCTTCTTATTTAAAAAAATCACGTGTAAACTCTAAGTTGGATACCAAACATCTACCATGCCATTGTTTATATTAACTATTAGCAAAGTAGTGCCGCAACCAGCTTTAAGGTAATCGAGTTAAACACCATTTGAATGTAGAGTAAATTTGATGAAAAAGAGCTTCTGGAACACAGACTGGTTCGCCGCTTTAATGGTATCGCTACTATTTTTATTTGCGGCAGGTAGTCATTTAATACAAAGTTTAGAGCGCAAAGCTTACGACTTAGGTGTTCAAAGTAGTCACCGCGCACCCGGAGATAAAATAGCTGTCATTGCGATTGATGACCAAAGTATAGCCAATATTGGCCGATTGCCATGGTCGCGTGATGTACACGCCAAAATGACTGATATTTTGGCTAAAGCAAAATCTAAAGTGATTGCTAATACTGTTTATTTTATTGAGCCGCAGATTGATCCTGGCCTAACGTACATTAAAAAAATAGACGCTTTTGTCGCTAGTTCTAGCATTCCCACTTTAGCGCCTGAAGCACCAGTGCTAGACGCCATGTTAAAGCAGGCTGAAGCTGACCTCAACACAGACGCAAAACTTGCTACCAGCATAAAAGCGGCTAATAACGTGGTATTGGCCATGCCTTTTACCATCGGCGAGCCATTGGGTAACCCTGATCAGCCACTTCCAGAATATGTGAGTAAAAATGCCTTATCTAAGCTAATTGATAGGGTGGGCGCAGAAGACTCTGGTTTATTGCCAATACCGACTATTAGTGCATTTTCGCCGATTGCTGAGATTGGTCAAGCAGCTAGTGCTATTGGTCATTTAAATACCTTGCAAGATGTAGATGGCATTATTCGTATTGAACCACTGGTGCTTGGTTACTACAAAGATTTTTATCCTTCATTATCATTACAAATTGCCGCTAAATACTTGAATTTACAACCGCAAGATATTCAAGTGCGCTTAGGTGAAGGCGTTCAGCTGGGCAAATTAAATATCGTGACGGACAGTGCCTTAGCCATGAATACTTTTTTCTACGGCGAGCAAGACGGTCGACCAGCGTTTGCGGTCGATTCTTTTTATGATGTGTTGAGTGGTAAGATTCCAGCTGAAAAATATCAAGATAAAATTGTGTTAATTGGTATTGGCGCAACCGGCGACGGCGGTGACGCACAAGTGACACCTATTTCATCAAATATGAAGCCAATTGAAACACTTGCGCATTCTGTCGCGAGTATTTTAAATGAAGATTTCTTCATTTCTCCTAGCTGGTCAGTTTGGGTTGAGCGCGCTGTTTGGTTGCTAATTGCACTATATTTAATTGTGTTATTCCCAAGATTAAAAGCAGGTACTGCGGCAATGGTTACGCTACTGTTGTTAATATCATTAGTGGCTGCACACTTTGTACTGATGACTCAACAAGCGATTTGGCTACAATTGATGATGCCAGCTGCGTTGTTGCTCGTTGGACATGCATTACTCACGACTAAGCGTTTCTTGTTAACTGAAAAAGGTAAAGCGCACTCAGACGCTGAGTCTGCTGAAAGTAATCGTAATTTAGCGCTCATGTTTCAAAGCCAAGGTCAGCTTGATATGGCTTATGACCGCCTGCGTAAATGCCCTGTAGATGACAGCGTGATGGACGCCTTATATAACCTAGCGCTTGATTTTGAACGTAAGCGCCAGTTTAATAAAGCGGAGTCTGTTTTTGGTTATATGTCTGAATTTAACCCGAAATATAAAGATTTGGCGCAAAAATTAGCGCGCTCTAAAGCCATGTCTGAAACTGTGATTTTAGGCGGTAGTGGTGCTAATAGAGCTAACGCCAGCATGCTTGTAGATGGCGCAATGGAAAAGCCCATGTTAGGTCGCTACCAAATCGAAAAAGAACTCGGTAAAGGTGCGATGGGCGTAGTTTATTTAGGTAAAGATCCAAAAATTGGTCGCACAGTAGCCATTAAGACGATGGCGCTTGCGCAAGAATTTGAGCCAGATGAACTGGAAGAAGTCAAAGCACGGTTTTTTCGCGAGGCAGAAACAGCGGGACGCTTAAACCACCCTAACATTGTGACCATGTACGATGCGGGTGAAGAGCACGATTTAGCCTATATCGCGATGGAGTTTTTAAAAGGTAAAGACCTAGCACCATTTGTAAAGCCAGACACTTTATTAAGTGTAGATAAAGTAGTAAATATTGTGCTAAAAGTGGCTGAAGCACTCAATTATGCACACGCTCAAGGCGTGGTGCACCGTGATATTAAGCCTGCTAACATTATGTATGAGATGGATTCTGCCAGTGTAAAAGTCACCGACTTTGGCATAGCGCGTATTACTGATTCGTCAAAAACTAAAACAGGCATGGTATTGGGCACACCAAGTTATATGTCGCCAGAGCAATTATCTGGTAAAAAAGTGGATGGCCGCTCAGATTTATTCTCGCTCGGGGTGATGTTCTATCAAATGACTACTGGTAAATTACCGTTCACGGCTGACTCTATGGCGGCATTGATGTTTAAAATCGCAAATGAACCACACGTGCCAGCGCGCGAAGTGAATGCAAGTTTATCGCCTGCGGTTTCATATATTATTGACCGTATGTTAGAAAAAGAAGCCGAAAACCGCTACCAAAGTGGTAGTGAAATTGTGTCGGATTTACGTGATGCTGATAGCAAGATGACTGAGATTTAGCGATTATGAATGTATCTAATGCATTAGAAATTGTCAGAATAAGTGATGTGGGTAAGCGCCGTGAACACAATGAAGACGCCGTTGCCAGCGACTTAGATATAGGCTTAGTGGTGCTAGCAGACGGTATGGGTGGCTATAACGCTGGTGAAGTAGCCAGTGAAATGGCCATACTCACGATTATTGCTGAGCTTAAAGAAAAAATGCAGCGTATAACGCCAGGTAAAATGTTGGAGTCTACTGGTTTGCAGCTTGAGAGTCAGGCGCTGGTTCGCGCTGTAGAAAAAGCTAACGAGGCAATTTTTAGTGTTTCGCAAAGCCAGCCACAATGTGCTGGCATGGGCACGACTTTGGTGGTTGCGCTATTTACCAACAACAAACTGATTGCAGGCCATATTGGCGACTCACGTCTATACCGCATGCGTGAATTACAATTAACTCAATTAACAGAAGATCACTCATTATTACAAGAGCAGTTACGCTCAGGCTTGATTACGCCAGAGCAAGCAAAATACTCAAATAATAAAAATTTAGTCACTAGAGCGCTGGGTATCGATGCAGAGGTTGAATTAGAAGTACGCGAATTTAACGTTGAAGTAGGCGATATTTACTTGCTATGCTCAGATGGCTTAACAGACTTGGTTGATGATGAAGAGATTGAATTAACCTTGCAATCGTTGAATACAAATTTAGAGTTGGCAGCGAATCAATTGATACAAATGGCCAACGATTATGGTGGTAAAGATAATGTTTCAGTCATTTTGGTGCGCGTTTTAAAGTCGTTTGCGATTGAACAGCACTGGTACACTCATTTAGTTAATTGGTTAAGATAGTAGAGGTCATCATGGCAAAGCTTATTTATTCAATGGGAGGCACTTTTATTGACGAGTTCTCACTCGATAAAAACCGACTGACGATTGGACGTAGACCTAATAACGATATTCATATCGATAACTTGGCCGTTAGTGGCGAACATGCCGTTATTATGACTATTGGTAATGATTCATTTCTAGAAGATGTTGGCAGTACTAACGGTACGCTGGTGAATGGTAAAATCATTAAAAAGCATGTATTACAGCATGGCGATGTTGTTGAGTTTGGCAAGTTCCAACTGAAATATGTCAACGAAGAAGCAGCATTGCAAGCGGCTAATGGTGGTGTGGATGACTTTGAAAAAACTATGATTATTCGCCCAGCTGCAAAAGTACCAGCAATGTCTGCAGCACCAACAACAATACAAGTAGATGCGAAATCCACCGCAACTGCTAAATCAACAACCAGTTCAACGGCATTGCCTAAAGTGCAAGCAATTAAACCAGCTATAACGCCGCCCGTAACCCTTAATCAACCCATTACCATATCGGCAGCACCATCGGCCACTTCAATGGCTAGCATAGCTGCGGTATCTATCGCTAAAGTGGCTATGTCTAGCACTAGCTCTGCTGAGCAAGCTCAAAAACCTCTATCATCTGCGCCGCCTTTACCATCAGTGCCGCCTGCCGTGACCACATCTGAGCCAATGGCTAATTTGTCTGCTGCACCGATTAACCATGCCGCCAGCCAAAATGCGGCAGTAGGGCACATTCAAGTGCTCAGTGGTGCAAGTGCGGGTAAAGAGCTCATGCTCAATAAAGCACTGACAACGCTAGGTAAGCCGGGCGTACAAGTGGCTGTTATTACTAAGCGACCACAAGGCTACTTTATTACGCATGTTGAAGGTGCTATTCACCCGATTATTAACGGTAAATCAGCTGGTGCGCAAGCGCACCAACTCAACGATAACGATGTGATTGAACTCGCTGGTGTGAAGATGCAGTTTTACTTATTTAAGGCTGGTTGATTACTCGCTTTAATTTATATCGATTCTAAGCAACTACTTTAAAAGGCATTTATTAAGTGGGCTGGCATTAAAAAATTACCATGCGTGATATACCTTTAACCCACGAACACCTAGAACAGCTGAATGCGATTGGTGTTGCGCTCTCTGCTGAAAAAAATCATCTCAAACTTTTAGAGATGATTCTACATAGCGCGCAAGATATTACCAACGCCGATGGTGGCACAGTTTACTTAGTTTCAGACGATCAAAAATCTCTCAAGTTTGAAATTATGCGTTGCATATCATTTAATGTCGCTTATGGTGGTAGTGCTGATAAAAAAATTCCATTTCCGCCCATTCCACTATTTAACGCTGACCAAACACCCAATTTAACGACTGTTTCAGCTAATGTTGTTCATCAAGGTTTAAGTATCAATATCCCCGATGTGTATTGCGCGCAAGGTTTTGATTTCTCGGGCACACGTAAATTTGATGAAGCCTCAGGCTATCGCTCAAAATCGTTTTTAACGATACCCATGCGTAACCACGAAAACGAGATTATCGGTGTATTGCAGCTTATCAACGGTATTGATCAACACACAGGCAGTATTATTCCTTTTTCTCCGCTAGCCCAGCGTTTTGCCGAGTCATTAGCGTCACAAGCGGCAGTTGCCTTAACTAATCATAATTTAATTGAAGGCTTAAAAAGCCTGTTTGAAGCATTTATCGAGTTGATTGCAAGTGCGATTGATGAAAAATCACCTTACACAGGTGGGCATTGCAAGCGCGTGCCAGAGCTGACTTTAATGCTGGCGCAAGCAGCAATTGACAACCAAGTAGGACCGCTTAAAGATTTCAGCATGACTGAAAAAGAGTTTTACGAACTCAAAATTGCAGGCTGGTTGCACGATTGTGGCAAAGTCATCACCCCAGAATCAGTCATGGATAAGCCAACCAAACTCTCCACTATTTATGATCGAATCGATTTGATTGAAACACGCTTTATGCTCTATAGACAGCAGCTAGAGCTTGAATATTTGCAAAAAAAACTCAATAAGCAATCTGACGAATCAAATAAACTGGCTGACGGATTAAGTAATGACGACTTAACACTAGCGTTTTTACAGGTAGACAGAAAGTTAGTCGACGACTTAGATTTTTTGCGTAAAGCCAACTTTGGTAGTGAGTTTATGAGTGCAAACGATCAAGAGCGCGTTAAAGAAATTGGCAAGTGTCACTTTAAAACACGCGATGGACAAACGCATCGGTTACTTACAGACGATGAAATATACAATTTAAACATCAGTCGTGGCACACTCACTAAAGAAGAGCGCGATGTGATTAATAATCATATTGTTGTTACCATTGAAATGCTTGAAGCATTACCTTACCCAAAAGATCTGCGTCGAGTTCCAGAGTACGCGGGTGGTCATCACGAACGTATGGACGGGCGCGGCTACCCCAAAGGACTAATGCGCGAACAAATGAGCGTACCGGCACGCATTATGGGTATTGCTGATATTTTTGAAGCGTTGACCTCGCAAGATCGGCCTTATAAAAAAGCAAAAACTCTTTCAGAATCACTAGAAATATTAGGTAAGATGAAACTTGATCATCATATAGATCCAGACTTATTTGATATTTTTGTACGAGATAAAATCTACCTGCGTTACGCTCAAATGTTTTTAGACCCCGCACAAATCGATACGGTGGATGAAGCTAAGATTCCAGGTTACACGCCTTAATGCCGTTAATGTCTACACGCAAGTAGCTGCCTTGCTCGTACCAGTCACCTAGCACGTAACGCGTAACTAACTGATTATTCAGCGTTAAGCGATGCGTAGCAGGGCGGTGTGTGTGACCGTGAATCAATCTTGCGGGATAATTAAAATCACGAAATAATTGCTCAACGGCCTGCTGATTGACGTCCATAATCGCTAAAGATTTTTCAGATTTTGCTACTTCGCTTTGTGCACGCAGTTGTTGTACAAACTGATGACGAACTTCAATTGGCTGTGCTAAAAATTTCTCTGCCCAAGCGGCAGTTCTCACTTCACATCGAAATTTTTGGTAAGCAATATCGTCGGTGCATAAAGCATCGCCGTGGCTAACAAGTGTTCTCGTACCGTAAAGATTAATTAAAGTGGGGTCAGGTAGTAGCGAAGCGCCAATTGCACTACAAAAATCTGACCCGATTAAAAAATCACGATTACCGTGCATCATAAAAATATGGGTATCAGAGCTACTCAATGATTTAAGTGCTTGAGTAATATCGAAATGAGCGGCGTTCGTTAAATCGTCATCACCTACCCAATACTCAAAAAAATCACCGAGTATGTATAGCGCTTCTGCTTGTGTAGCGGTTTTTTGCAGAAACCGAATAAATGATTGCGTAATCTCAGGACGAGATTCGCATAAATGCAAATCGGAAATAAATAAACTGTGTAACAAGTTGGGCGGTTGCTTCACCGTTTATCTATTTCCGTAGCAAAGCTTAAATGCGTGTTGCAGATTCAATAATCACTGGTTCTACAGGCACATCTTGATGGCCTGCTTTATTGGCTGTTTTAACTTTACCAATTTTATCAATCACATCCATACCAGCGATCACTTTGCCAAAAACGCAGTAACCCCAACCAGAGCCTGTAGGTGCGGTGAAGTTTAAAAAGTCGTTATTTTTCGTATTGACAAAAAACTGGCTACTTGCAGAATCAGGCACTGAAGTACGCGCCATTGCAATGGTATATTTGTCATTTTTTAAGCCATTATCAGCTTCATTTTTAATTTGTGGTAGCGTGTCTTTTTGTTTCATATTGGTGTCAAAACCACCACCTTGAATCATAAAGCTGTCAATTACGCGGTGAAAAACCACGTTACTGTAAAAGCCACTGTCTACGTAGCTTAAAAAGTTAGCGACTGTAATTGGCGCTTTATCAGCGTTTAATTCGAGTGTGAATTCACCATAATTTGTTTGAATTTTTACCACGTTTATTTCCTATCGATTGTTAAAGTGTTTTATAGAAATACTTATTGATACAGATGACTAAATACCGCCCTCAAAGAGTATTTTCCAAGTGTTGTTTTCGCGCACCCAATATTGCTGTTTGCGGAAGGTATTGTTGATGTATTCACTATTAAAGGTTTGATCAAAACTGACTACAGCCATTTGTTGCCCGCCACCCGGATAGCGTATTAAGCTGATATTTTCTAGCTTAATCGATACGTTAGGTTTACTAGCTTGAGCTCTACGCTTTTCGGCTGCCCAACCTTCATAATTAAGATCAGTTGTAAAAAATTGTGGCGAGTAATGGCTCAAGTAGGCAGAGGTATCTTGCGCTTGCCAATCACTGCGCCAAGCTTCGAGCGCTTGATTAAGTTCTTCGCGCTTGGTACTAAGCTGGTCTGTAGCTAGCCATTTCAAATCGTCTGCAATAATGACTGGTGTATTACCATTTTTAAGAATCGGCTCGAGTGCTTTTAAGTCATCGTTAGAAATAACCACGCAGCCGTCACTTGCACGCGGTGGGAGGCTTTAGGTGTTGCTTTGCGTGCAATGTAGCCAAATACCATATCCACTTTTACCTTGGTGAGTATCCCAATGGTTAGGGTAGTTAA
>JANNBX010000228.1:0-19845 GCA_031385945.1 Methylophilaceae bacterium
TACGCTGGCGGCAATGATTAAATCAGGCTTCAGCTCTATTGTTAAATTGGCTAACTGTTGAGGGTCGTTAATGCAAGACAAAACGCTAAAGCTTGCATCGGTTAAATCTTGAGGCAAAGTATGCCAAGCGTTGTGATCTTCAAGGAGGATGAGTACTTTAAACATGTTTTATTTTAATCTTTTAAAGCTAATTAGTTATTTACGCACTCTTATTGTGCGCGCAAATTTACAAATGATGCGTTTGAGTGCACGTGATGCATGTATTTATCTGCTTGTGCATGCTGATAAGCTCACTTGAACTAATAATGTGCGTGTTGATAAACTACCAAGCAATAATAATGCTCAAAGTAAGGTTGGCATAGCTGTTGCTTGTAATGAAATGTAAAATGTTACCGTTACGTTCGTTGTAACATTTAATCAAAACTGTCTCAAAGAAGTGCCAGTTTTGCTGTTGTTCATTGAATCACTCTGCTTAGATAACGACAAAAAATGATGGATAAAAATTGTTTTTAGTAGCCAGTGTGTCATGAATGTTAAGCATGATGGTAGCTTTATCATTGGCATCATGCCGCTTTAAATATCAATTTTTATTTTATTGTGTGCGGTCTTGGCTCAATATTCAACACGACTAGAGTCATAAGAGTGAACAATCAGCCCTAGTTTTAGTAAACCGCTTCAGAGGAGAAAGCAATGTCAAATTTTAAAACCTTTATTAACTCAGGTCACTGGCCAACGCTTTTAGCGTCATTTTTATACTTCGATTTTTGCTTTGCTATTTGGGTGTTAAACGGCGCAATGGCGCCATTTATCTCAGAAGAATTTGGCTTAACACCAGCTCAAAAAGGTTTTATGATTTCGGTACCAATTCTAGCTGGCGCATTAATGCGCTTTCCATTGGGTGTGTTAGCGCAATATATTGGCCGCAAAAGTGCTGCCATGGTTGAGATGAGTTTGATTATTGCGGCCTTAACGTATGGCTACTTTATGGTGGATACCTATGGCGATGTATTAGCCATGGGCGTATTACTAGGTATTGCGGGTGCTAGCTTTGGTGTGGCATTGTCTCTTGGCTCTGGCTGGTTTCCACCACAACACAAAGGTTTGGCAATGGGTATTGCCGGTGCTGGTAACAGCGGCACGGTACTAGCCGTGTTGTTTGCACCACCGCTTGCAGCGGCTTATGGCTGGCAAGCAGTGTACGGCATGGCGGCATTTACCATGCTACTGCCAATGTTTGTGATGGCTGTATTTGCAAAAGAGCCACCAGACCGCGAAAGTCAAAGCTTTAGAGAGCACATCAGCTGTTTGTTTGAAAAAGATGGCTGGTCGTTTAGTTTAATTTACATTGTGACGTTCGGCGGCTTTATTGGTTTGGTTACATTTTTACCGACTTATTTTTACGATCAATTTGGCGTAACTAAAATTGAAGCAGGTCAATTAACCATGTTAGCCGCAGTAATGGGCTCTGGTATTCGAGTAATTGGTGGCTGGATTTCAGATAAAGTAGGCGGTATTAACACGCTTACTTATGTTCTAAGTATTGTTGCTGTGTTGGCTATAATTACAGGTAACGTGACATCACTACCAGCAACAACCATATTATTTATGTGTTGTTTTGCAGCCTTAGGTGCAGGTAATGGTGCGTTATTTCAGCTTGTACCACTACGCTGGCCAGTTACTACGGCGGTGGCAGGCAGTATGATTGGTGAAATTGGTGCGCTAGGTGGTGCAATTGTGCCAAACGCAATGGGTTTATCTAAACAATATGCAGGTACTTATTTGTGGGGATTTGTGGTGTTTGCAGGCTTGGCGCTCGTCATGTTGGTTATGTTGCGAACGGTACAAATTCGCTGGACCAAAACGTGGGCAGAAAAAGGTGGTAGAGCTAAAATTGGCGCAATGAAACACTAAGCTTTACTAGGGTGCGTCGCAAAAAAGCACAGCTTAGGCTGTGCTTTTTTTATTACTTATTAAATATTTCAAGAACCTGAATATTTAAGAACTTGAATATTCAGTGTCAAAATATATGCGCGCAAATTATGACGGTATGACTAGCATTGCTAGCATTAAGGCGAAGTTAATAAAAATTGAAACAGCCAGTAAAATACGCAATGTCGTAATTTTATCGCGCATTAAAATAGGTGTTTTGGTCACAGGAGAAAAGCGCATTCTGTCACCACTTTCTAGCGCTAATAATAACTCTTCGGAAGTAGTGAAGCGCTGCGCTTTGTCAGTTGATATGCCTTTGAGCAATACTTTATCTAGCCATTTTGGTACATCAGGCCGCACGCGTGATGGTGGCCTAGGTAAGCGTACAAAAGCTCCCGTTTGATAGGGCTCTATAGTGCCGTAAGGTAAATGCCCTGTAATAAGCTCGTAAAGAGTGACACACGCTGCGTAAACGTCGCTAGCATGGTCTGGCACGGTATCTTGCCATAACTCTGCTGGCATATAACTAGGCGTACCCGCCGCTCTAGCACCTAAAGTGCCGCGCTCAAAGCCGCTTAGCGCTGAGCCCCAATCAATTAAGCGCAATACGTTATCATCACCTAGGTGCAAGTTAGCTGGCTTAATATCGCGATGTACCACTCTTAACCTTGAAATAGCAGATAAGGTACGACACATTGAAATTGCTAGTTGCAAGCTACTAGCAATGCTGGGTAGTTTTTTAGACTCAATGATTTGCTCTAATGTTTTACCAGAATAAAACTCGAACAAGCCAAAAAAATACTGCGAAGGTGCGCTATCAACCCCTTGCGCTTTAAGGTGTGCAGTTAAGTTTACAACATTCGGAAAATGCTCTGCGCCAAACACACCATGCAAGCGCTCGCCTAGCCATATTTCATGGGCAAGTGCCTCACGCTCTTCATCAGCATTTGGCACATGAGCAACAATTGTTTTCAACACAAATAGTTGTTTACTAATGGGTTCTTCCATTTTATAAACAATATTAGTTCCGTTATCTGCTAGCTTGGTCACAACCGTCATGTGTTCAAAGAAATCACCTGCTTTTAGTACAGGTGGCAATAATAGTTTTTTAGCATGCACTAAGTTGTCGCGCAAATCGGTTTCGCCCAAGCTTTTAACTACTACCACAGCGGCACTCACATTGTCTAAACTACCTTGTTGTATGGCTTTTTCACACAATATTTGAGCAAAATCATTTGCGCTACCACTGTTTTCAAGCGTTTGTAGTGCTAATTTTAAGAGTAATTTATCGGTAATTGATTTGTGTACGCCATCGCTCGTGATGACGAATATATCACCAACTTCAAGTAGGCCTTGCGCGTAATCAACGAGTAAGTGCGCGTCCACCCCCATTGCGCGGGTTAAAACGTTTTGTAAATCTTTAGAGCCATGCACATGGTCACGTGTGAGCTGGTCAATTTTTTCACGGCGAATCAAATAGGCGCGAGTGTCACCAATATGCGCAACGGTAAAAAAGTGACCACGTATATTTAGAGCCGTTAAGGTAGTGGCATGCCCACCGTTTGACGTGGCGTGGTTGCTGTGATGGTATAGCCAATTATTGTGTGCTTGCAAAATACGGTCGATAGAAACTGAAGCCTCCCAAGTAGCAGGAGTTGCGTAAAAGTCTTCTACCAATATCTGACCAGTAGTTTTTGCGGCAATATCGCCACCAGCATCTGACGAAACACCATCAGCTACCAGAGCAATAATGCCTTTATCGGCCAAAGTATGACCTTTTGGCATGCAAACACTGGCAAAGTCGTCATTTTTTTTGCGAGCACCCGCGCTAGAAAAGCTGCCAGTATCAATATCAAAGGTAGAAAATTGGTTATTAGTCATTATTAGAAATTCTGCAATTGAACTGGCTGTAAAGTTGTACTAATTAGTGGTGCGAAATAGCACCTAGTTTTTAATTTTAACTAAGCGTTCTTTTAGTAATTTACCATCTTTAATGTTATCTAGTTTGTCTGCCGCAGAATCAGCCAGCTTGGTTAAGCGGTCATCTGGGCTTGGGTGCGTTTTATATAACAAGGCTACGCTACTATCATTTTTATTAGTTTGAGCAATCGTTTGTATTACTTCTGCCAAACCAAATGGCTCATAACCGGCCCGAGCGGCCAATGTAGTACCAACACGGTCGGCTTCAAACTCTGCATCTTTATCTAGCCCACGCGCGCTAATTTCTGCACCTTGACCAATCACACTGCTCACAACTTTATCTTTTTTGCCAAAAGCATTACTTAAAAAGCTTGCACCAGCACTGATAAGCTGCTGTTTTTGCATTACTTTTAAATGATGTTTTTTAACGACATGACCAATTTCATGACCTAAAACACCTGCTAGTTGTGCTTCATTTTCTAGCTTGCGATATAAACCTTTGGTAATCAACACATAACCACCAGGTGCTGCAAAAGCGTTTAAATCTTCAGACTCAATGACCCCAAAATGCCAAGGTAAATCAGGACGATCGCTCTGGCTGGCAACCCAGCGGCCCACTTTATTCACATATTTTTGTAAGTTTTGATCTTTAACCAATGGCGACGCACCGAGTAAATTACCTGCTATTTCGCGACCAATGGCAATCTCTTCATTTTGATTGGGGTTTTTAAAGTTAAAGCTTGGCTTAGTCTCAACTGCTACGGTGGGTGTAACCGCTGTTGCAACTGGTGCAATAACGCTAACTGGCATAGTTGCGGTATTAGAAATTAAAGCATTAGTGTCAGTTTGCAAAGGTGGTGGTGACACAGTGACAGGTGTTGTGGCGGCGGGTGTAGCAGGCACATTTTCAGGTGCAGGTTCGGCTTTACCGTTAATTTGCTCTTCAACAGCTTCTTTAAATAAGTCTTTAAACTTATTGGCTTGTGCGCTTGGCGCTACCAACATAGTGCTCGCTAAAATAGTGATGAGTAATACTGATAATTGATTATTTTTCATTAGTTTTTTACCTCTTTCAGGCTTTTAACAGACGTGATTTTTAAACCACCTTCACTAGCAAATCGCTGTGCTTGGGCTGTATCTGCAGTATAAGTTTCCAGTAATTTAACTTCAGGTTCGCTAAATTTTGCGGCTTTTAAATCTTCAGCGCTTAAACCACGTACGCCAGTGGTTGAAACCACTTTGCCAGTACCCGCGCGGCCGCTAGCTACATCGAGCACACCAGCAACACTGCTACCGCTAGCTGCTAAGCTACCGCGTTTAACAGATAATAAACGCACCCAGCCGCTTGAGTTTTTAGTTTTAATTTGTAGCCAAGCACCTTTTTTACTTAGTATATCTACGTTGTCTCCACGATTGAGGTTACCAACCGTTTTAGCATCTGCAAATGGTTCTTTGCGTAATGCATCTGTTTTTAGTGCAGTGCCTTTTTCGGCTGCGTGGCTTGATAATATTGGGCTGGCAACCAGTAAAATAACGCCGATGAATTGTTTTAAATACATTGTTAATCCTTAAAATAGCCTTATTTAAACTTGTTGGTGCTTAAATTAGCAGATACTTAAACTCAATGAGTTTAAAAGTTAGTGATTTTTAAAATTTTGTAATTCTTAAAAACTTAGAAACTCTTAAAAACTTAGTAATTCTTAAATTTCGTTGTGTTCCAGTTTTAAAATCGTTTGCGCAAACAAACTACGCCATTGATTGTCTAGCTTATGGTTATTACTAATATTCACTTCATGTTGGCTACAACGTATGGGTGTTCCAAAAGGTAAACCAATTTTAAGCAATATCGCAGGCATCGTTTGCATAATGTTGTCGGCGTCTAGTCGAGCATTATCGCCAAATATTGGGTTTTCTTCTGAAAAGCTCCAAGTAAAAATCAATGTATCGCCAAACAAACCCCAAATACCACTTTGCGTACCTTTTAATATTTCTACATTGTTAGGTGTTTTACTCATCAACTCAGCTTGTCTAGCAACTTTTTTAAGTGTGCCGTCGCCCAAAGGCTCTTCACTCTCAATCAAAACTGCCATCATCAAGGTACGTGTGCTGGTGTCGCCCGAGCTTAGACCAAATGACAACCAGCGTTGCAAGGCACGATCAGTCGCCATTGCATAAATTTTTGCAATCGAAAAGTAGCCAACTGCCCATAAAATAGGACCAGTTAAATCTAGATAACTATTGGTAAAATTAATTGCCAAATAAGATAAAGTCAGTAGACCAATTTGCGAAAAGCTAAAAATTCGGTTTAAGCGATCGCGATCAACATTGCGATAAAAGGCTAGCGCGGTTAGCCAAACCAACAATAAACTTAGCAAAATATACGGCATTGAACCGCGCCATACTTTTAAATAGTCATTGTGTTTGATGTTGTCAATCGCGGTAGCTAGTATTTCTACCCCAGGATATTGTGCTGCCATTGTGGTCGCTTTAATATCACCTAAACTCGCCGCAGTTGCACCTATTATGACAATTTTGTCTTTAAATTCATTTTGTGGACGAGATTTATTTTTACTCGCCATGTCGTTAAATACATCGCTAAACGTCACATATTGATAAGTAAATGGCTTGCCGCGCCAGTTAATTAGTACAGCTTGGTCGCTAGGCAGCGAATATTTAAGTGTGGTCGCGATGGTTTTTGGTAACGATGGAATCTGCCAGCCATGGCTAGTGGAGTAGAGCTGGTACTCACGCACCACACCATCTTTGTCTGGAATAATATTGTGAGTACCTAAGCGTTTGCTGGCCAGTGCGGCTTTAAAGTGCGGTAATACCACTGCAAATGTAGCATTTTTATCGCCTGAGCCTGCTGTTTGCTCGCTTATATTGGGCAGTAATTGTGGCGTAATTTTACTCAAACCATCTTGAGATTCTGGTAAACGCAAATACGGGAAAAAAGTATTGTTGGTGCTAGCAATTACATCGTTAAAGTAGGCATCGCTATCAGGATTATAAATGTCTGGGTCACTAAATAAAATATCAAACACCACGGCTTTAGGTTGTTGTACTTCAATATTTTCTAAAAACTCACCTAGTACCTGTCTCGGCCAAGGCCAGCGGCCATATTCAGCGCTCATGGCTGCAAGGCTAGCCTCATTGATATCCACAATGATGATATCTTTATCTGCATTTGGCGTAAAAATACGGTTTTTAACCATTAAATCAAAGGCTTTATCACGCATGTTTTCACCAACATGTAAAACGCCTGCATCAAGCAATACAAATAAAGTGAGTAGTACGGCTAAATATAAGTAAAAGTTATTACGTAATTTACGTGTGAGATTTGCCAGCCATTGGCCTAATAAAATTCTAAGTTTGGTCATAAACTTAACTTTATCATGTGTGGTGTCACTTTATGGCGATTGCTTGGCTTAATCTTTATTAGAATGCAGCAGCGTAGTTTTTGTATCGGTGATTTGAGGCGCAAATAAAGCTTAAAGCATTACACTTAAGTAATACTAATATTGAGTAATACAGTGTTCGGTAACACAGTGTTTAGTCTATTAATAGCTCAATATATATTGTTAAACAAGTAAGAAGTTGACTAGGTAAATAGATGGTTACGATGCGTTAAATTTGCCTAGGTTTAATTAGGCTTTACATTATTTTAGTTTTTATAATAGCGGTTGCTGAAAGCTATAAAAAAATGGTGCATAGCTGAAACTATGCACCATTTTTAATAAGTGATAATTAAATAATCAGCTTACGTTATTTTGCTTCTGGTGCTGCTTCTACTGCTGGAGCTGCTTCAGTAGCGGCAGGTGCTGCTTCTGCTGGTGCTGCTTCAGCGGCAGGTGTAGCGGCTGCATCAGCCGCTGGGTTGTAACGTTCTTCAGGAGTAGGAACATAACCACCTGGCTCAGTTGCTGCTGGTGCTTCAACGGCTGCTGGTGCCGCGACTTCTGGCGTTGCTGCAGGTTCTGCTGGTGCTTCTTCTTTAGAACATGCGCTTAAAATTGCGCCGGCTGCCAAAAGACTGATCAAACTAAAATGCCAAGATTTCATTGAGTTGCTCCTTAAATTTAGGGGGTGGGTTGATTAAATTAGTGTTGGTTTAATTTGGATTGAATCAATATTTAAGTTTAAAGTTAATTGTTATATTTATCTAAACGTATTGTTGTAGTGTAGTTTGTTGAATTATAAGCGTTTAAGCCAAATTAGTGCAAATTGAAGCTTAAATAACAGCTTTTCGTATTAAATTTAACGCTATATTACTTACGATGAAGCATAATATATGCCATGCAAATTTTAAAAAGTGACATGATAAATGAACCTAAAACCTGCAATAACTGAAGTAACCATTGATAAAACCATCGCCAACCGCTGGAGTGGCCGCGCTTACGATAGCGCTAAACCAGTTACACACGAGCAGACTATTGCGTTGTTAGAGGCAGCTCGTTGGGCGCCATCTTGTTTTGGCGATCAACCCTGGCGCTTTATGGTTTGGGATAAAAATAAAGATGCACTTGCTTGGCAGCAAGCCTTTGATTGCTTGGTACCAGGTAATCAAGCTTGGGTGATTCATGCGCCTATTTTAGTGTTAAGTATTGCTAATACTTTGTTTAACCATAATGGTAAGCCAAATCGATTCGCCCAATATGACACTGGTGCCGCTACTGAAAACCTTTGTTTACAAGCAGCAAGTTTAGGTTTAATGGCGCACCAGATGGGTGGGTTTGATGCTGATAAAACACGCAGTACATTTAATATTCCAGAGCAATACACATTAATGGCGATGGTTTCAGTGGGTTATGCTGCTGAACTTGCAACGCTAACAGGCGAAAGCTTAGAGCGTGAAACAGCGCCGCGCACTAGGCGCGCGCTGGGTGAATTATTTTTTGATGGCGCTTGGCAAAAGCCAATTGCAGTGTAATTACGTGTTGAAACTTAACGTAAACGCTGCCGTCTGATAAAATTGAATGATTAAAATAAACGATTGGGGATTAAAAATGGTTGCAACAGCAAATGTAGTTGTTTTAAATAAAGATAATTTTAAAGAAACCATCGCGAATAATCCGTTTGTGGTGGTCGATTTTTGGGCTCCATGGTGCGAGCCATGTATGGACTTTACGCCAGTGTTTGAGTCTGCGGCTGCAAAAAATACTGATATTATCTTTGGTATGGTTGACACAGAGGCCAGTCCTGAAATCGCGGAATATTTTGAAGTGAATAAGATTCCAGCTATTTTAGTTGTACGTGAGCAAGCTGGTATACACGCACAGCAAGGTGAAATTGGTGCGGGCGCACTAGACAAAATTATTGAGTGGGCACGCGATTTTGATATGAAACAAGTGCGCGATTATTACGCAGAGCAAGACGCGCAATAACTGATAGATGGGTTCGATAAAGCTAGTTTAGAACAAAGATAATCAGTTCAAGCTTTATCGCTTAAAGCATCATCGCTGGAAGCATTAGTATTTGATGGTCTGTTAGGTAAAGCTTATGATTTTAACCGTTATCGTAATCAGTAAAATTAAACTATGTGAGTAAAAAAAGCCGCCTAACAGCGGCTTTTTTTACTCACATTTAACGAGTGTTTTTAAGTTATGCTTGATAGGGTCTATCATTCAATAAAATAAGGAGGTCATGCATGGATAACAAGCAGCTAGTGGCGTTACACGCAGCGAAAAAGGTAAAGTCTGGCATGTTGGTTGGCCTTGGTACTGGCTCTACAGCTAACTTTTTCATTGATGAATTAGCTCGTTTACAAGTTGAAGAGGGGCTTAAAATCACTGCAGTTGCCAGCTCAATTGTCAGCGCAAACCGCGCGCGTAGCCTAGGTTTGGCGTTAACCGCACTTGAAAATATTCATACTGTAGATTTATACGTCGATGGTGCAGACGAGATTACACCAGACTATGCTTTATTAAAAGGTCGTGGCTATGATTTGGTGCGTGAAAAATTACTAGCACGCGCGGCGACTGAGTTTATTGTAGTGGCTGACCCGAGCAAGCTGGTAACACATATTGGCGAAAAGTTTGCGATACCAATTGAAGTGATGCCTTTTGCTTGGCAGCTAGTTAAAGCGCGATTAGAAACTATTGGTGGTGTAGGTGAGTTGCGTCAAAATGTAGCTAAAGATGGTTTGGCTATTACCTCATACGGTAGCTTAGTGCTTGATATGCAATTTAAAAATATATCTTGCATTGAACTAGATGCCTTACTTAATAGTACGCCAGGCGTCGTTGAGCATGGCATATTTGTTGGATTGGCAAGCAAGATATTGATCGCAGACTCAGGCAATATCACTGAATTGAGTGTTTAAATGCAAACATTAATCATTAAAGCAATTCAAGCAATTGACCATGCACTCACTGAGCGTGAAACCGAAATAGCCGAGCTAGACCGCGCAATTGGTGACGGAGATCATTACATCAACATCAAACGGGGCGTGACGGTGGTGCAAGCCATGCAAGCAGAGTTGCTCAATGTAGATGCAGATGTAGCTTTGCAAAAAATTGGTATGAAGCTAATGAGCACAGTGGGTGGTGCTTCTGGCGTATTGATTGGTGGATTTTTTATGGCGTTTGGTAAGCACTTAAATCTAGCTTGTAAGCAAAATAGCACATACGCTACAGTACAAATAGCCGCTGGTTTTGCAGCAGGTGTTGAGAGTATTCGCCAGCGTGGTAAAGCAGAGCTTGGTGAAAAAACCATGCTAGATGTGCTGATTCCTGTCGCTGAGATGTATACATTGATGGCAGCAAATATGAGCAGCAATATCGACATTGCTAAAGCGCTAAAGTTAGCGGCAACAGCAGGCATGTTATCAACCAAAGATTTACTAGCCACTAAGGGCCGCGCTGCGTTTTTGGGTGAGCGCTCAAAGGGGCATATAGATGCAGGCGCTAAAAGCTGTGAAGTAATGATACATGCGGTGTGTGACTCAATTGGTGAGGGTGCATGATGAAGAAGCTAATCAATCAAGTTGACGATATATTGACGGAAAGTTTAGCTGGTTTTGCGCTCGCACATCAAGACTTAGTATCAGTATTTTATGAGCCTAACTTTGTAACGCGAAGAAAACAATCTACGAATAAAGTAGCACTTATTTCTGGGGGTGGCTCAGGCCACGAGCCGCTACATACGGGCTACGTGGGGCTTGGCATGCTAGACGCCGCATGCCCAGGTTATGTGTTTACTTCACCCAGCCCTGATCAAATGTTAGCCGCAGCTGAAATGGTAGAAGCTAATAAAGGCGTGTTATTTATTGTTAAAAACTATGCGGGCGACGTAATGAATTTTGAAGTGGCGGCTGAAATGCTAACATGTAAGAGTGCAACCGTATTAGTGAGTGATGATGTCGCTGTAGAAAACTCAACTTATACCACTGGTCAACGTGGTGTGGCAGGTACGGTGATTGTTGAAAAATGTGTAGGCGCTTTAGCCGAAACTGGTGCAAATTTAGCTGACTGCAAACGGCTCGGCGACAAGGTAAATAGCCGCATGGCGAGTATGGGCGTAGCGCTTAGCAGTTGTACCGTTCCTGCTGCTGGCAAGCCAACATTTGATTTGGCTGATAATGAGCTAGAAATGGGTGTGGGTATACACGGTGAACCAGGCCGTGCTCGACAAAAGATGCGTGATGCAGACTTGATAGTTGCTGAAATGGTAGCGGCATTATTAAAAGATTTAAAAGCTAAGCAGTTGTGTTATTCAGAGAATAATCCGCAGAATATCTCAGAAAATATCTCGGCTATTAAAGAGGTGCTGCTACTTGTCAATGGCTTTGGTGCTACACCACAAATGGAGCTTTATTTACTGTTTAATAGCGCAGCCAAGTTGCTGCAAGCCGCAGGTATTACGATTTCACGCAGTTTGGTGGGCAACTACACTACAGCGCTTGATATGGCTGGTGCTTCAATTACAATTTGTGCAATTGATGCCGAAATTAAAAAACTATGGGACGCGCCAGTAAACACTGCAGCGCTACATTGGTAGTTGTTAGAAATTTTCGTTAGTCAGTAAATGAGTAGAGAATGCCAGAACGCGTAGATTTTGCTTAGCCTTATTCGACTATCTATAAGTTAACAGCATGCATTGAATCAATAGCAATCAATTAACAATATTGAGTTCATAAGGATTGTTACTCTGTAGCGAATTTAAAAATAAAATACACGCCAGCTATCATCATGGCATATAAAATAATGTCACCTTTATTGCTGGCTTTTCCATCTTCGGTTTTTGCTGAAAACATTTTATCGGCAAAATAAAGCACTGCTAGTAGTGCAGCACCGCCAATAAAAAAGGTAGTGAATGATTTTGATAACTCTGCAAAACCCATTGAAAGCCAACCATTGGCTTTGAACATATTGTAAGCAAACCCAACAACGCCAGCAATCAGTAAAACTAGTCGTCCAATAGAAAACAACGTAGAAAATAGGTTATCAGGCTTTTTTTGAAACTCTTTGTTTTCATAACGATTTTCAAACTTTTTCATGTGGATTCTCCTAATAAAAACGCAATAAACATTAGTTTGGCTTAATCAATAGATTAGCGTGACATTGAGGTTAAATTTAAAATAGATTGATAAAAGTTACATATAAAAATATGTTTAACACTAAGTTGTTTGCAGTGATGGCATTTAGTTACCCAGAAACTTCATTGGATCAACCGATTTACCTTCTTGGCGAATCTCAAAATGCAGTTTTATTTTATCGGTATCGGTATTACCCATTTCAGAAATCTTGTCGCCTTTGGTAACTGTAGAGCCTTCTTTAACTAAAATTTTACTGTTGTGTGCATAAACAGATAAATAGTTTTTATCGTGCTTAACAATCACTAATTTACCATAACCACGTAAATCTGAGCCCGTATAAATGACTTTACCGCTAGCAGCTGCGGTGATGGCTTGGCCAAGGGTGCCGCTAATATCGATACCTTTAGCGTTTGCAGTATCGTTAAACTGCGTAATTACTTTTCCTTTTGTGGGCCAAGCCCAGGTAATATTTTCTGCAATATTATCTGTGTTATTTGCAGGTTTTACAGCTGGCTTTGTGGCTTCTGGCTTGACTAAATCTGGTTTACCGTCTGGCTTTGCCGTATCAGCTTTTACGCTAATAACGGGCTTTATGACCTCAACTGATTTAGTTTGAGCGGGCAGTTTAGCTAACATAGCTTGCTCGCTATATGGCTCACGCGTGGCTTTAGGCTCACTGATAATTGGTGGTGTATTGGCCACTGTAGATTCAGTAGTAACGGTAGATACGACATTTTCTTTTTTTAGCGGCACTAGTACTAAGCCAGCGTCTGTTGTTGCAGTATTGGTAGCAGTTTGCGTACCCATAGCCACGGTATTTGTAGGCTCTTTAATTTTTAGTTGCTGGCCTATTTTTATAATATAGGGTTCAGCTAAGTTATTGAGTGTAGCAATATCTTTGTAATATTCGTTATATTGCAAACCTATACTAAACAGTGTGTCGCCTTTAACAACCGTATGAGTTGCTGGCTGCCAGTCTTTGTTGATGGCTGGTTTTGCGGCAATAACGTTCACTTTTTTCTTGGCGGTATTGGGTGAGCGATCAATAACTGAGGGTCGTGGCTGGGTAGTACAGGCACTTATTGAGCATATTAAGATAGCGATTAACCAAAGTTTTTGCATGCAATCTTATCCGTTTTTTATTTTTTTAATTAGTTCCACCAAGTAGCGGTACAAATTTTACCGTCTCAAGCTTAGTGTGTTTGAATTCATGCGCAGTGCGCTCAACTAGGTAGAGCACTTGTTCTTCAACGCCAACTGGTATCACCATACGGCCACCAATGGCCATTTGGTTCAGTAAATCTTGCGGTATATGACTGCCCGCCGCAGTTACAATAATGCCATCAAACGGTGCCAATTCGCTTAAGCCTATGCTGCCATCAGCATGTTTGAGCTTAATATTTTTCATGCGTAATTCACGTAAATTATTGCGTGCTTTCATTACTAATGGGCTAATACGCTCTAGCGAATAAACCTCGCTTGCTAGTTTTGATAACACCGCTGTTTGATAGCCGCAACCTGTGCCTATCTCTAAAACCTTGCCCAAGTTTTGACCATTTCGCAAAATCTCAGTCATTTTTGCCACTATATAGGGCTGTGAAATAGTTTGACCAAAACCAATTGGAAGCGAAACATCTTCATACGCCCGTGACGATAACGCTTCATCTACAAACACATGGCGAGCAATACTACTCATGGCGCTTAAAACAACCTCATCTTTAATACCTTGCTCGCGCAACCGTGCAATCATGCGCTCACGGGTGCGCAGTGAGGTCATGCCGATACCTTTTTGTTGATTTAAAACAGTCCGTTGTAATAGTGCCATTTATATTTGCGTCAGTATAAAAAGAGTCATGTCAGATACGTATTATGATTAAAAGTGCAACACTTGATGATAGCTTACTCAAGCCTGCTGTATGTAATGCATGCGTATTTAAATATATATTATTTTTTGAGCCACGCGTTTAAATCTGCCAGCTGGCTGTAGCGTGTTAAATCAACTTGTAGCGGCGTTATTGAAACAAAGCCATGTTCTACTGCGTAAAAATCTGTGTCTTCTGATTTATCTGCAGCGTCACCCGCTGCCCCAACCCAATACATGACCTCGTTACGTGGAGTAGTTGCTTTAATAACGGGATAAGCTTTATGGCGACGGCCCAGCCGCGTAACTTTTGAACCCTTTAAATCATCAAATGCAATATCGGGCACATTAACACTGAGTAGGGTGGGCGCGGCCAAGGGAGAAGCTTGGTGCTTTTTAACTAGGTTAACAATGACTCTTGCAGCGGTTTCAAAGTAGCTGGCATTATGTTGTGACATAGAAACAGCAATGCTCGGAATGCCTAGCAAATAGCCTTCGGTAGCCGCGGCAACTGTGCCTGAATAAAGCGTATCGTCACCCATGTTGGCACCATCATTAATGCCTGAAATCACCATGTCTGGTGGCGTTTCGAGCATGCCAGTGAGCGCTAAATGTACGCAATCGGTTGGTGTGCCATTGCTATAATAAAAGCCATTTGCGGCAGTTTTAACAGAAATAGGGCGATCAAGCGTTAACGAGTTACTAGCGCCGCTTCTGTTACGCTCTGGCGCTACAACAGTAATTTTGGCAAGCGGCTTTAAAAACTCAGCAAGGGTTATAAGCCCAATCGCTGAGTAGCCGTCGTCGTTTGATAATAAAATATGCATTTTTCTATTATAACTAAAGGCTTAACTATGTGCGGGCTTGTGGCCCAATTTAGGCTGTAATTTTGCGTAGTAAATAGCGCAAAAGAAAAATATGGTGGTCAATATGACCTCTGCCAGCGCTAATTGGGCTGAAATGCCAATGTCAGACCAAGCGCGTACACAACCTTCAATAAAATAAAACAATATAAACATGCATGCCCACTGGTAGGTATAACGCCGACCTTTTAAAATACCAAGTAAAGGTATGCATAAAAAGGCCGCTTTAAGAGTTAGCCATGAGCCCTCAGGTTTAAGTGGAGCTAATACTGTTTCCCAAGCTAGACATAAAAAGATGAGAATAACTAAGCTGATGCTAGCACCTAGCTGTAAATATTTGAGTCTATTGTTTTCACGTTTTAGCGCGTGCGCAGTTTTTGATTCACCAGATAAAAACTCTACTGGCTTCTTCATTTGGTTAGCTTCATAGCAGTTTCAGCTAGGCGCTTGCCTAAAGCGATACATAACTTTTTTTCATCGTCTGTCATGGGCTGGTCATCCATCGAGCCGCCAATATGGCTTGCGCCATAAGGTGTGCCGCCTGATTGGGTGCTTGATAACTGTGGCTCAGAATACGGTAGCCCGACGATCATCATGCCATGATGCATTAGCGGTAACATCATGGTAATAAGCGTAGTTTCATTGCCGCCATGCATGCTACCTGTACTTGTAAATACACAGCCAGGCTTGCCAATTAACGCGCCTTTGAGCCATAAACCTGCGGTGCTATCTAAAAAATATTTCATCGGCGCAGCCATATTACCAAAACGAGTAGGGCTACCTAAAGCCACGCCGATACAAGCTTCTAAATCTTGTAACTCAACATAAGGCGCACCTTTAGCGGGTACATCAGGCTCAGTTGCCTCGCAGTTGGCGGAGACTTTTGGCACGGTGCGAATACGCGCTTTAACATCAGCAACACTCTCAATACCACGTGCGATTAAATTCGCCATTTCACGAACGGCACCACCTTGAGAGTAATACAAGACTAAAATTTCATTCATTAGATAGTGTCTCAATCAGTTAAGGTGTTGAAATAAAGTGCAAACATAAACTACAGAAATTAGGCGAATTAAATGTGGTTCACAAGCGCAGTTGCTTTGCCAATATAACTGGCTGGAGTCATTTCTAGTAATGTCCGTTTTGCATCACTTGGAATGTTTAGGCCTGTGATAAATATATGTAACGATGCCTTGTTAATACCACCTTTGCCGCGCGTTAGTTCTTTGAGTTGCTCGTACGGGTTTTCAATGCCGTAACGGCGCATCACGGTTTGGATTGGCTCTGCTAGTACTTCCCAGCTGTTATCTAAATCTTCAAGCAATTTAGCTGGATTGATTTCGAGCTTATTTAAGCCGCGCAAGCAAGAGTCATAACCCAGCAGTGTATAGCCAAACGCTACGCCCATATTGCGTAAAACTGTTGAGTCCGTTAAGTCGCGCTGCCAACGTGAAATGGGTAGCTTTTCAGCCATGTGGCGTAATACGGCATTGGCTAGGCCTAAATTACCTTCACTATTTTCAAAATCAATTGGGTTTACTTTGTGTGGCATGGTAGAAGAGCCAATTTCGCCCGGCTTTACTTTTTGTTTGAAATAACCAACTGAAATATAGCCCCAAATATCGCGGTTTAAGTCAATTAAAATGGTATTGATGCGGCTTAAACAGTCGTACAATTCTGCCATGTAGTCATGCGGTTCAATCTGAATAGTCATCGGGTTATAGACTAAGCCTAAAGACTCTACAAATTCCTTGGCAAAACCTTCCCAATCAAAGGCAGGATAAGCTGACAAATGCGCATTAAAGTTACCAACTGCACCGTTAATCTTGCCTAAAATTTCGTTATTTTGTAGTTGTTTTTGTTGACGTTGCAAGCGGTACACCACATTAGCTAGCTCTTTGCCCATAGTGGTTGGTGAGGCGGTTTGGCCATGCGTACGCGATAGCATAGGCTGGTTTGCTAGCTGTTGGCTTAGCTCGCTTAAACGGCTAATCAAATGCGCAATAAATGGCAACATCACAGCGTCACGTGCGGTTTTGAGCATTAAGCCGTGTGATAAATTATTGATGTCTTCAGAAGTACAAGCAAAATGGATAAATTCGCTGGCTTTTTTAATCTCAGGGTTGCCATCAAACTTTTCTTTAAGCCAATATTCGAGGGCTTTTACATCGTGATTGGTGCGTGATTCAATAGCTTTTACTTGCGCAGCATCAGCTTCACTAAAGTGCGCAATAGCGGCATCAAGTTCAGTCCTTGCCTCTTGGCTGAAAGGCGCAATTTCGTTCAAACCAGCGGCAGAGGATAACGCTTTAAGCCATTCTACCTCGACAAATGCACGATACTTAATGAGTGCATATTCGCTAAAAAAAGGGCGTAGGCTATCAATTTTAGTTTGGTAGCGGCCATCTAGTGGCGAAATAGCGTTTAACGGGCTTAATTGCATGTGTGACCTTGGTTACAGAGTTTATAGTTTATTAGCGTATATTAATGTTAAGTATTAACCCAATATTTTACATTAAATTTAAACCGCATATTGTAGTGAGCGCATGAATGGTGTTTTAATTAAAAAAACGTGAAATTACTTTAATACGTAATTTTAAAACAGAATCTTCATGCATTATCGTACAAAGAACTTTAAGTGAAGCTTATACTCATAAATATATGAAATATTTAATTATTTTATCTGTGCTTATTGCTAGCTTTAACACTTTGGCTGATACGCCAGCTGAACATTTGAGCGTTGAAGAAAATATTGCACGCATGGATACAAACAAAGATGGCATGGTGACTTCTGAAGAAGTTAGCCAGTACGCACGTTTAATTCAAGGTCACGATTTGAATAAATCTACTTTAGAAAAATTAAGTGCAATGACCGACAATAAAAGTTGTGCTTCACCTTTTTCACGCTCGTTTTATTGATAGTTTAATCAGCTAGATCTAGCTCTCGTCTCCCCAGTTTTGATATCAAACCAATCGTCAAATTATATTTAGTTAATCATTCCTAACAAATCTACTGGCTTAAGCGCAATAGTTTGGCAGAGTTTTTGCTTCTATACAGTTGAAGCAAACAGGCTTCAAACCCCACTCTCAGCGCGGTATAATGGCTGATAACTTTCATTATTTAGGTCTAAGAAAAACTCATTATGTTAGCCCAATATCGACCCCATGTTGCTGAGCGCGCCGCGCTTGGTTTACCACCTTTGCCAATGTCTGCTGAACAAGTTGCCGCTATTGTTGAGTTGCTCAAAACACCTGCAAGTAATGATGTACAAAGCGCTGATAGTGATCTATTGCTTGATTTGCTTGAAAATCGTACGCCAGCAGGCGTTGATACGGCTGCGTATGTCAAAGCTGCATTCTTGGCAGATATTGCCAAAGGTCATGCTGTATCAGCTTTAATAAGTCCAGAAAAAGCTGTGCAATTACTTGGGACTATGCTGGGTGGTTATAATGTGCAGGCTTTGGTTGAGCTGTTAAGCACGCCAATGGCTGTGCATGCTGTAGCGGCATTAAGCCAAACGATTTTAATGTTTGATGCGTTTCACGATGTAGATGTGTTGATGAAAGCTGGTAACACACACGCTAAAAAATTGATGGAATCATGGGCGAATGCTGAATGGTTTACAGCTAAACCTGCGCTCGCTGAGTCGCTAAAAATGGTGGTTTTTAAAGTAGACGGCGAAACTAATACAGACGATTTAAGCCCTGCGCAAGACGCTTGGAGCCGACCAGATATTCCGCTGCACGGCAAAGCGATGTTGATTAACAAAATGCCTGAAGGTTTGAGCGTGATTGAAAAGCTTAAAGAAAAAGGCTTGCCATTAGTTTACGTGGGCGATGTAGTTGGTACTGGTTCATCACGCAAATCAGCCATTAACTCAGTGCAATGGTTTATGGGCAATGATATTCCGAATATCCCTAATAAACGCACTGGCGGCGTAATTTTAGGTGCAAAAATCGCCCCAATTTTCTTTAACACAGCGGAAGATTCTGGCGCATTACCGATTCAATGTGATGTAAGTAAGCTCAACACAGGCGACATCATCACAATCATGCCGTTTGCAGGAAAAGTATTAAATGAGGCGGGTGAAACCATCTCTAGTTTTGATTTAAACCCTGTGACTATGCCAGATGAAGTACGTGCTGGTGGACGTATTCCGTTGATTATTGGTCGCGGTATTACTGCAAACGCGCGTAAAGCATTAGGTTTGCCGGAAACTGATATTTTTATTAAAGCAACGCCTTCAATTGTTTCAACTAAAGGCTATACATTAGCGCAAAAAATGGTTGGTCGCGCTTGTGGTTTGCCTGAAGGCACTGGCGTTCGCCCGGGTACTTACTGTGAACCAAAAGCGACAACCGTTGGCTCGCAAGATACAACAGGCGGCATGACGCGTGATGAGCTAAAAGAGCTCGCATGTTTGGGCTTTAGCAGTGATTTAGTCATGCAAAGCTTCTGCCATACCGCCGCCTATCCAAAACCAGTCGATATTAAATTGCAACACAGTTTGCCTGAGTTTATGAGTAGTCGTGGTGGCGTAAGTTTACGCCCAGGTGATGGTGTGATTCACTCATGGTTAAACCGTTTGATTTTACCTGATACGGTTGGTACTGGCGGCGACTCACATACGCGCTTCCCAATTGGTATTTCGGTCCCAGCGGGTTCTGGCTTGGTAGCGTTTGCCGCTGCAACGGGTGCAATGCCACTCGATATGCCAGAGTCAGTTTTGGTGCGC